>NZ_JAUBUI010000006.1:0-171959 GCF_036705385.1 Microcoleus sp. B3-A4
TTTTGTGTTTGTAAGGCAATGATCTATATATATATTGCCTTACAGATTTTTTTGAGTTCACTTTTTCAGTGCCATTGGACTAAAGTCTTCACTAAAACTATGGCAACATGGCATAACTTACCCTTCCAGAGCTGCCAAAAGACACAGCAACAAAGCCTCCGTCCACTCTACTACGGCACCGTAAGTATCGCCCGTGTGGCCGCCCAAACGGTGGTTAAACCAGGCTCCGGCAAAAATTCCGATCGCACTTCCCCCCAAAGCCATCCCCACCGCCAACAGCCACCGATCGCCCTCCAAGACAACTTGCACCACGCTCAAACTCAGCAGCAACAGCACTCCGGGGATAAAATCAAAAGGAGAATAAATCGATTCTTTGTGAAAAGCTCCCTTACCCTCGGCCCGGAGATAGGGATAGCGGGCGATCGCCACCAGTTGGGCCCACCTTCCCCAACCGGCCACACCCATCAAAGCCAGGCACCGATAGTTATTCAAGTCCGAGAGAGCGGCAGTTTTCAGCAGCACGATCGCGATCGCAGCCATCGCCCCAAAGGCTCCTGTAACGCTGTCCCGCATGACTTCCAGCCGACGCACAGGATCGGGTACAGCCAGCCCGTCCGCCGCGTCCATTGCCCCATCTAAGTGCAGCCCGCCAGTCACGGCGATGCCCAAGACTACCACCAAGGCAGATCGAGTCAGAGCAGGCATTCCCAACAACTGCAACCCAACATCCGCCAGTCCCACCATCCCCCCAATCAAAAGCCCGATCGCCGGTGCCAAGCGGGCAATGCCCCGAAACTCCAAAGTCCAAGACACCGGTACCGGCAAACAAGTATAAAAAGCGACTGCGGCTGCGATGGCAGCGCCTTGATTCCGGAAAAAGCCGATCGTAGAGCGAACCCATTTATCATGCACCATAAGATAGAAAATTTTTCATCTGGTATGCAGTTGTCAATCGATTAGCGTGTGCCAGAATTGGACTGTAACACCCTAGTTTTTTGGATCGAGCATTCCTCCTGTCGCCCGCTCTTTTCCCCGGAAAACCTTTGTCGGCAGCGATCCCAAAGCTCCCTATCTAAAATGACTAAACTCAAGATCCGCGTTTCCCTTCCCAAGAATTCTAGCTAACTCCCTGATGTTCAAGACGGGAAAATACTACAACAGAGGCTTTTACTACATGAGTCACGATCAATTGAATAACAGGGTAGTTGCTCCTTGCATCATCGATACAGGGATTGTCGTCAACAAACGCGATATCAAAAGATTGCTGTTTGATTTAGGACGTGTCCGCTACCTTCACATACAAGATGGCGAGATTTATAGCGAGGGGGAAGGTTATGTGCTCGAAGTCTTCGCCAACCCCCACCGTTCTACCCTGATTGCCAATCATGCGCTTTATTTGAACGTCTATAGTTTTGATTACCTGGAACTTAAACAGTCCCCTGAAGATGGTGCTTATTTTGACCTGATTCAAGATGGACGGCAGTTGCGGTTAATTCCTCTCTCCAATCCTTTGCAAGAGCAATTCGCCCGGAATTTAAATGCTGCGGCTTTGGATGCGGTTGTCGATCAGGTACTCTCAGGCAACTGGGATCTGCAATTGGATGATGATGATTCCCCCTTTTAATGGTCAGTCAGTCGATTTTAGATTTTAGATTTTAGATTTTAGATTTACTCGCAGCTTTAGAATCTGGGAGGTAGAACTAAGGTCTAAAATTTTTTGCCCTCCACGACGATTGTCGGAAACTTGTCTCCGTTTTTGGGCGGGGTCATGGTTTTTTTTGTCGCGATGTCAACAACAATAGATTAAATAACACGGACGGCCGAGTAGCGGTTAACGAGCATCGGGGACTAATGACTGAGGACAAGGCGAAATTTTCTTTTAAATGTCAGGCTAATTGCAGCCATACCCAAGCCCGTGCAGGGGTTTTTGCCACTCCCCACGGTGTTGTGGAAACGCCTAAATTTATGCCAGTGGGGACGCTAGCTAATGTCAAAACTTTGACACCTGCACATCTTGAGGCGGCGGGTTCTCAAATGGTTTTGGCAAATACTTATCACTTGCATTTGCAGCCGGGGGAAGCGATTGTCGCAGGCGCTGGAGGATTGCACAAATTTATGGCTTGGCCAGGCCCGATGCTGACGGATTCGGGTGGCTTTCAGGTGTTTAGCTTGAGCCAAATGCGGACTATTTCTGAGAATGGGGTGACTTTTCGCTCTCCCCGCGATGGCCGCATGATTAATTTGACGCCGGAACGATCGATCGAAATTCAGAATGAGTTGGGCGCTGATGTGATTATGGCCTTTGACGAGTGTCCCCCTTACCCCGCTACGCGGGAGGAGGTGGAGGCAGCCACAAATCGCACTTACCGCTGGCTGCAACGCTGCATTCAAGCTCACTCGCGCCCGGATCAAGCTTTGTTCGGCATCGTCCAGGGGGGTGTTTTCCCAGATTTGCGATCGCGCGCGGCGAACCAGTTGGTAGATTTGGATTTACCAGGCTACGCCATCGGCGGCGTTAGTGTGGGGGAATCGGGGGATTTGATCGCAGAGATTGTAAAGGTGACTGCGCCTCTGTTGCCGGCAAATAAACCGCGTTATTTGATGGGGATTGGGACTTATCGGGAAATGGCGCTGGCGGTGGCGAGTGGCGTAGATATGTTTGACTGCGTGATTCCGACTCGGCTGGCCCGCCACGGGACGGCTTTTGTTGGTGGGGAACGCTGGAGTTTGAAAAATGCTCGGTTCCGGGAGGATTTTGCTCCGCTGGATGAGTCTTGTCCTTGTTATACCTGCCAAAAATTCAGTCGCGCTTATTTGGCCCATTTGGCGCGGGCTAACGAAGTGCTGGGGTATACTTTGCTGGCGATTCACAATGTGACGGAGTTAATTCGCTTTACTGGGAGGATGCGGGAGGCGATTTTTGCCGATCGATTTACTGAAGAGTTTGCCCACTGGCTTGCACCGAGAGTCGATCAATCATGATTGCCTGGGGTAAAGATATGCGACAATTATGAAAATTCTGTTGGATAGGTAGGTTGATTCATGGAAGCTGCATTACTCTTAGCAAAACTGCCCGAAGCTTATTCGATTTTTGAGCCTTTGGTTAATGTTTTGCCGGTCATTCCCGTATTTTTCTTGCTGCTGGCTTTTGTTTGGCAGGCCGCTGTCGGATTTAGATAAGTTTGATTTTAATAAAAGCAGGGGCAATTCCAGAATTGCCCCTGCTTTTAGATGTTAAGTTTTGTTTCGTTCTTCTTTCTGGCTTCAGCTACCGCCGATCGCACTTTTGAATGCCGGTCTTTCTGAGATCCGCTTGATGTAATCTACAACAGCCGGATAAGCACTGAGGTCTAGTTTTAGCATCATCGGAATGTAGGCTAAAATTGACCCGACTGCTGCGTCAGCGACGCCGAATTCCTCACCCATTAAAAACGGCTGTTTCTCGAAGATTTCATTTAACGGTTTTAACAACTTGGGAGTTTCGCGATCGCGAGTTGCTTCTGTAAATATTCCCGGCCCCAACGTAGCGTTAGCAAACGTCACCCACTGCACGATTTGAGCTTGCTGCTCCAAAGTGTCTGGCATTTTACCATATTTTTGAGCTAAATAAAGCAGAATTGCGCCGGATTCCCAAAGTTTAAAATCTCCGTCGGCGATCGCGGGTACTTTGCCGATCGGGTTAATTTCGAGATACTCTGGCTGCAAGTGTGCCCCTGCTTGCATATCCAGCATGACGAATTCGTAGGGAACTCCTATTTCTTCTAGATACCACTTGACAATTGAGGCCCTGCTGCGGGCTCCGCCGTAAAGTTTCAGCACGGAATTTTTATCCTTTAACGCAATATTGCTGTTATAGCATTTTTTGGGAAGTGGGCATTGGAGTCACCAGAGACTCTGATGTCAATGTTCGACTGATGACTGCTGACTCATAATTAATGACCGATAACTAATGGCACTTCTGTCAAGTGCAGAAACAAGATTCTGCTGCCAATAAAAATCAAAATTGCTCCGCCCAATATCTCAATTTTATTAGCAAACAAGTTGCCGCACTTGTGCCCGATAAACACGCCTGCAAAGGCTAAAAAGAAAGTAATAAATCCGATCGCAGTCACCGCAGGAGCAATAGAATCTTTCAGGACAGCAAATCCGAGGCCAACTGCGAGGGCATCGATACTCGTCGCCACCGACAGCGTTATCAAAGTCCCTGTATCTAAGGGATTGAACTTTTTCTCGCATTCTTCGCTTTGCAGCGATTCGTAAATCATTCTCCCGCCAATGAAACTCAACAGCCCAAAAGCTATCCAATGGTCGATCGGTGTTATCAAAAAACTAAAACTAAGACCGATGAGCCATCCTATGACGGGCATTAAAGCTTGAAACCCTCCGAAAAATAAGGCGATTTTTAAAGCTTTATTGACCTTCATGTGTTTGATTGCTAAACCGCTCGAAACAGCAACAGCAAAAGCATCTGCTGCTAGTCCCAAGGAAAGTAATATGGTAGTGGCTGCATCCATTTTTGTAAAGTGTTAGGTGTTATAAATAAACTGTTACTCTTGACTGTTTTAGTTTACACTAAATTTTGATATAATTGCGTTATTATCATAATATATTAATTTTTGACTCACATTTATTTCACAATTGGCGAAAGTTGAAAAAATCAGCGCTTAGCTGTATTGTGTAAAAGATTATTTATGAAGTAGCAGAATCGACTATGCCGCAATCTAGACCGTACCAGCCATTGCTGCTCAGGTTACTGCATGGGGTTAACGCTGCGATCGCCCTTTTAGCAATTTTGAGCGCATTTCTGGTTTACAACACCTACGATGGGCGGTTTGGCCAAGTCCCCGTGCCTCGGATTGCGGATATTATCGGGATTCACGGCACTTTTGGCAAGATGTTGCTGTTAGGAATAATGCCGGCTTTTGCATTGTACAGTTTCCACGCAGGTCAAAAACTTTTGGTGCAGCCGGATTCTTTTGCGAGACTAACGCAATTGGGAAAACCTATTTGGTGGTACAGTTTGCACCGGATTGTGAATACGTTGATGTTGCTGGCACTGACTTGGGCGATCGCTTCTGGGAGTATGGTTAAGGAAGAATGGCTGCCGGCTGGGGAATTGACGCAGGTTTGGTATTATTTACACGCTTCTGGTTGGGTGGTATTGGTGTTTTGTCTGGCAATGCACTTGTTGATGAGTGCGAAGGTGGGGGGTTTGCCGCTAATTTTGTCGATGTTTGATGCCGCATATCGCCCGGAAGATTCGCCTGCGGCTTGGTGGAAGAAAATTCGCTCTTTGGTCGATCGCTCTTAATGTAAAAATGCTTAATTTAAAAATGAACAAAAATATTTTATTAATTGTGGCGGAAGTCTTGGTAATGGGAGGTTGGTTGTTTGCTGTGGTTGCACCTTTATTATTTCCCTAATCCTATCATAGCAATTTGGGTTAACAAATGATCGTTAGGTTTGGAGTGAGGACTTCAGCCCTCTGTTTTATGAGGACTAAAGTCTTGACTGCGAAGCCAAATTAAGCTTTTCGCTCAGCTTGCTGGCAAGATTTGCAACGGGCTTCCCTGGCGGCAAGATGCGATATCAAACGATCGGCAATTTCACCATAAACTCAGCACCGCCCCCAGTTTGAGATTTAATTTGAGATTGCACTGGAGATTCAACTGTAATGCTGCCGCCGTGCAATTCTACAATAATTTTATAACAAACTGACAAGTCCAATGCTGTAAAATTTTTAAATGATTTAGTATGGCCAAACTGGTCAAATATTCTATGTTGAGTTTCTGGTGGAATTCGGGAGCCGTTGTGGGCGATCGATACTGCAATAAACCTGCCTGGATAACCCTCGACAATATCTGTTTTAATTGTAATAATTTGAGCGGAGTTTTCAATACTCTTAAGAGCATCAATAGCAGTGCTGAGGAGACTCGCGAATACCTGGCTCAGTTGACCGGGATAACACAAAATGGGCGGCAAGTTGTGGTACTCCTTGACTACTAATATTTTTTGCTCCAGCCGGCCTTCTAGCAACAGCAAAATATTGTCGATGCTTTCATTTAGGTTGGCGTGTTCTTTGTTGGGCTCGTCAGGAAGCGAAAATTTCCGCAAAGCAAGGACTATCTGGCGAATGCGATCGGCTCCTATTTTCAAAAGGTTGAGAATTTGCGGCAACTCTTCGCTGATAAAATCTAGGTCGCAGGCCTCTATTTCTTTGGCAATTGGCGGCACAGGCTCGGGATATTGTTCGCGATAGAGGCGAATTATATTGAGCAAATCTTTGATATAATCGTTAACGTGAATCAGGCGACCGTAAATAAAGTTAATCGGGTTATTAATTTCCTGGGCCACTTCGGCGGCTAGTTGACCGATAATTGTCATTTTTTCGCTTTGTACTAAATGCTCTTCGGTGATTCTGAGTTTGGCTAATACTTCTTCCAACAGTTTGAGTTCTTCTTGAATTTGCCCGTGGAGTTGGGATTGGGAAATTGCGATCGCCAGCGAGTCTGCAATTGCTTCCAAAACTTCCACCTCGTCGGGAGTCCCAAACCGCCGATTTGCACAGGCGAACAGATATCCAAGCCGATGATTCTGAGTTAGTACGGGTACTGCTGCGTAGTGACTATTTGTGAGTTCGATATAGGCGTGTTCCTCAGACGATGTGGCATCAGGGGCGGCCGTTTTATGTAGCAGTATCGTTTCGCAGCGGTGAAGCCGTGCAGCTAAATCTCCAGATGGCCCTCCTGGAACACCAAAGATTCCCAAGCGCGCCGGCAAACCTTCCCGGCAATATTCCCAGCCAAATTCTAAAGTATCTTGTCGGGGATCGTACCATGCGAAAATTGCTCGATCGAGCTTCAGTAAAGTACCGAGTTCATCTACTGTAGTTTGGAGGATGCGATCGAGGTGCAAGGAAGCGCGAATGCGGCCGGTCAAGCGGCGGAGAAGGCCTTCTGTGCGACTGCGAATGCAATTTAGGGCAAACAGCTTGAGCGCCACAATTGCTGCGAAAATAGCTGCGGCGGCAAGTACGCCGGCTGCTACTGCTAGTATCTTGAAAGGAAGGAGTTCTTTTTCGAGATTGTCGCGGGGAATTACGAGGGCGATCGACCATTCAGCTTGTTCTAAAGGAAGATAAGCCACATAAACTTTGGCGTCCTTGATTTTAGTGAGCGAAATGCCCGTTTTTTGATAAACCATCTCCCGGGCTACATTCGCCAAATTAGCGTCTGCGGACTCTAAAAGACTCGGAGCCGGCTTGTCGATATTTCCTATTAACCGAGCGTCGGGATGCACAATCGGCACTCCTTGAGAATTGAGAACAAAAGCGTAAGTTCCTGCCCCATATTCCAGCTTTCCTACTACTTCGGCAATTCGGTCGATGCTAATGACGCCGTTCATTACTCCGATCGGCTTTTGTGCTTTTTTATCAAGAGAATTTGCCGAACTTGACCACACCGGAGCCGAAATGGGAACAATACTTTGTCCTTTGAGCGTGCGAGAAATGGTAGGGTCGGAAACATAGACTTCCCCAGCCATTGCCTTTTTAAAGTGTTGGCGGTCGCTCACATTAATCAACGCTCTGCCCACTTTTGTGGTGAAATAAGAACCGTCGGGATCAATTAATGCGAAATGCTCGAATTCTTGCAGTCGATTTACTTCCGATTTTAAATAAGGCTCTGCCACTGACCAATTCATCGAACGAACCGGAGGAGTGTGGGCGAGGATTTCGATCTCAGCCTTTCTAGTGCCGAGCCAGCGATCGATCTTGTTGGCGCGCTCCCTAACTTCTAACAAAGCATTTCGCTCGCTTTTGGTGATAATCAAGCGACGAACGCTTTGATAGCTGATCCAACCAGTGATACTAGCTGCCAGAATTGTTCCGCCCAAAATTAAGAGCGCAGTTTTGTACCCAAGATGGTATTCGCCCTTTAATTCCGCTGGCAATAGTCGAGTTAATTTCCACCACTTTACTCTCGCAAAGCTTCGCATGGTTTGACCAATTTGTGAGATTGAAATCCTTAGCTCACCTGCGATGTACTCGCCCGCATACCAGTAGTCTGAAACTACTAGCCTTCAATAATTGCGGGATTTTTTAATTTTTTCCCGCCGGCCGGCTCACCTTGTTAAACTGGAATAATATTCTACCATTTTTTTGATGAATTAAAACTTTTCATTAACAACTTAAGATTTTTCTTAACAGTCGTTAATAATGTATGTTGATTAGGTGATGTGAGTAATGCGAACCATACATTGAGATGTTTGGTGTTTGTCTTAATAACTAAATATTAAAAATATTGCCTCCATTAATGAACTAGAAACTTGTTAAATCTTTAATTTACATCGTTTCCGGTTGCCTCGGTATTTTTCACAAATCCCAACAGTCAGTTGGCCGTAAATCATGATTTTAGTCAACAGTCAATCGATTTTAGATTTTAGATTTTAGATTGAAGCATTGAGCCCCCGGATAAATTCGGGGGGCAAGTTTCATCAGATACAGGTTTTTTATTTCTCCACGGATGAATCCGGGAGCTTGTATCCTGGATGCTTTCGGTCAAAAATCAAATTGAGGAGTGCAACCGGAATTCATATTACATCTCAAAACTCGGAACTATTTTCGGTGCATCCGCTGGCTGAGGCACTGTTAAATTGCCCCAGTTGCGGGATTTGTTTAAAGAACCTTGTGAGTGTGTTCGTGCTGTTTCACATTGTCTTCAGTGCGAATGACGCGCTCGGAGTTGAGTACCCTTTTACGTTCTAAGGAATAAGTAAAGTCCTTGCGAACTGTTCCCAAGGGAATGTGAAGTTGAGCTTGGGGGCGGATTTTGTAAGTGCGGGCAGCGGCGATCGCCCGAAAGGCAAATTCTTCGCTAAACTGAGCTGAGGTAGGGAATTCTGGCAACATTTTGGGTGTTTCGCCGTCGAGCAGTGCTCCCAAAGTCGTCCCGCAAATCATTAAATAGGATGTGGGAATTCCCTTCACAATTGCTTCTAAAGCTGCTGAGGGAATAGCTTCGATTACTTGCACTTCAAAAACTTCGCCTTCTTCTTTGATGAAGCAGGTAGCTACACCGACTGCTATGTAGTCGTCGGTGCAGAGATCGGGAGCGTTGGGATAAACTGTTGCAGTCGTCATAAGAAAAGCTTGGTAGTGTGGAAACCGGGAACGAGAAATTATATCATTTCCGGTTACACCGGAATGATGTTGACTGTTGACTGTTGACTGTTGACGCCGTGAACAGTGAACAGTGAACAGTCAACAGTGAACTCGAATTTACTATTCCGATGCTAACGGATTTGATATTAAGCGATTTTAGATTTGAGATTTTAGATTTATCGCACGGTTTTTTTCGGGGATTTTACGTGAAAAATCTCAAACCGCCTGTTCTAAACCTAAAATTTTTTGGTTAAGCTCCAAGGAGCCGATCGCACGATTCTGTCGATCGTACCACATCAAGGTAGATGCCGGATGATTCGGCAAGGATTCCCCGCCGCCACGACGTTTGCGGGAATATCTTTGACCACAACACTGCCTGCGCCGATCGTGCTATTGTCGCCAATAGTCACTCCTGGACAAATAATACTGCCGCCGCCAATCCAAACATTATTGCCAATATTAATTTCAGCGGCGAGTTCTTGGCCAGAAAGCCTTATTTCCGGGTCTGTGGGGTGAAGAGCGGTGTAAATTTGCACGTAGGGCCCGCACAGTAAATTTTCGCCAATGTTAACTCGATTGCAGTCGAGAATCACGCAACCAAAATTCATGTACAATCCGTTTCCCGCATAAATATTGCTGCCGTAGTCGCAGTAGAAAGGTGGCTCGATTTCAACTTTTGGGCCAACTGCACCGAACAATTCTGCGATAATTTCTAACCGTTTGTCTGGTTCGTCTTCGCGGGTAGAATTGTAGGTTCTGGCGAGGCGGCGGGCTCGCTGGCGCTCTAAAATTAATTGCTCATCAGCAGCTAAATACAATTCGCCGGCGAGCATTTTTTGTTTTTCGGTTTTTTCCACAGTTTTTTCCAAGGTAAGAATCGGCGGTTTCAACCGCTACTTCACCAACGAACTTCCTCTCTAAGAGACTGAAAAATAATGTAGGGTGCGTAAGGGCGCACCTTACCGCTATAATTAGCGCGTCAGATCATTTTTTGATGTTGCAGCATACATTTATGGTTCAGGTTTTGACTGCAAACAAACGGCTAAATCTAGATTGGCTAATTGCTCAAAAGCTCGATCGATCGATCCTTTTCCCCGCAAAAAACCAGTATTTGCACCGGGACAAATATACTCTAAAGTTTCCGGTGAAAATCGATCGATAATTGACTTCACGCTGTTAATTTGCCTGGGCCAGTGAAAAGTTTTTGCCGTCCACAGCGGTACTGGAGTGGCTTCTCGGTTGGGGAGCAAGTGCCTACCCGAAAACAGCACTCCACCGCTGCCACTATGATAAAGGCAAGAGGAACCAGGAGAATGGCCAGGAGTCCAAAATGCTTTCATTCGATCGCTCACAACAAATTCTCGCTCAAAAACCGTCACCTTCAAACCCGGCAGTAAATAAGCTTCCTGCTCTTGAATCAGGATCTCGCACCCCGTGGCTTCCTGAATCTCCCGCGCCTTGGCGATAGCGCCGCGGTGGGTGAGAAACAGCAGTCGCACGCCGCCGTGTTCCCGCAAAAATGTTTGGTTAATCTCATCCCAAGCGGGACAATCCACCAGGATGTTAGTTTGGTTTTCTACAATGAAATAGGCTGTTGCACCCAGAGTTTCCCGGTTAGGCGGGAAAGCAAGGATATTGTCGAGCACGGGCCTGGGTTGTTTGGAGACTAAACTCTGTTGTTTCAAGGAAGTATTTCAGAAGGGAATGGGATAAATATTATGTTCTTTTTACTATGGTTGTCCGTATTGGGGCTGATATCGTACTACTTGTTGCAGAACGGCACCAGCCGCATCACCAGGACTCCGATATGGCTGCTGTGGCTGGTAATGATGGCGCCTGCGCTGATTTGGACTGGTTGGATTTTAGTTTACGGTACCAGCAAAACTGTACCGCCGGAGTTGGTAATTATACCTTTTCTGGTTTGCCCTTTTTTGTATTGGTTTTTGGTACAGTTGGGGCGCAAGAAAATTACCCCCGAAACAGCAGAGCAGGTAGCAAACTCTGCGACTGAACCTGTAAAGCCAAAACCGCCCGTGCGCCCGATCGATGCAGCGGAAGAAGCGAGTTTGCGCGATTGTTTTCCTTGGTCAATTTACTTTCTGCGAGATTTGGAATTTCGACCGCAGGCTGTAATTTGTCGCGGACAGTTGCGGACGAACCCAGAGGCGGCTTATCAGGCGATTCGGGAGAATGTGGAGAGGCTTTTTGGCGATCGCTTTTTAGTAGTATTTCAAAACAGCTTGAGCGGTCAACCTTTTTTTGCTATAGTTCCCAATCCCAGCCACCAATCAGGGGAAACTCCTGTCAAAACCGAATCTGTAACCAGGCCATTTTTTGCATTAGCTTTGCTGCTGATCACGGTGTTTACGACTACACTTGTCGGGGCGCGACTTGCCGGAGTTACTGAACAAGCTTTGCAGTCCAACCCGTCAATATTGCTCCAGGGTTTGTCTTACTCGCTGGCTCTAATTACAATTTTAGCAATTCACGAATCCGGCCACTATTTAGCTGCCCGATTCTACAAAATTCGCACGACTTTGCCTTATTTTATCCCGATTCCTTTTTTCTTAGGAACTTTTGGGGCTTTCATTCAAATACGGAGTCCAATTCCCAACCGCCGAGCTTTATTTGATGTTAGCATTGCCGGGCCCCTTGCGGGTTTAGTGGCGACAGTGCCATTATTAATTTGGGGTTTGAATCATTCGACTATTGTACCGCTGTCTGACAAGTCGGGAATGTTAAATTTTGAGTCTTTCAAACCCAGTTTTTCGCTGTTGATGACTTTGTTGAGCAAGTTAACCTTGGGCGGTGCTTTGAATGCGGAAACTGCGATCGATTTGCATCCGGTAGCGGTGGCGGGTTATTTGGGTTTGATCGTGACGGCGTTTAATTTGATGCCGGTGGGACAACTCGACGGCGGGCACATTGTACACGCGATGTTCGGCCAGCGAGCGAGTATGGCGATCGGGCAATTTGCTAGGCTTTGTATGCTGCTGCTTTCTTTTTTGGAACAGGGTTTGCTGCTGTGGGCGATTATTTTGTTTTTCACGCCACTAAACGACGAACCAGCGCTGAATGATGTCAGCGAATTGGATAATCGCCGGGATTTCTTGGGGTTGTTGGCGATCGGGCTTTTGTTAATGATTTTGTTGCCGGCTCCTAGGGTACTCCTTGAGTGGTTGAATGTTTAGAAGGAAGTTCGGCAACGGATTCTGTAACGGATTTAACTAACGGATTGAGGTTGAAGTGCGAGGGAATAGAGAAGAACGAAGAAAAGAGAGGTTGACAAAATTCTGCAATGGTTGCTCTACAAGGGAGTTTAGCGTTTATCAACTCGCTTTCTATCTCCAAGTAATCTAGAGTTTCACCGACTTATCTGAGAAGTATGTCTTACAAATCCTTTACTTTCCAACAATTAAAAGAGCGATTTGGATTGGAGCTATCACTCAGCCCTATTTTGAGTGCCAAGGTTGTTCCTGTAGAACCCTCCGAATGGCTTTGGAGAACCCTCGAAATTAGTTCTAACACTGCTGTTACTACTGCAAAAGAACGTTCGGAACGGATTATTTCTCCTATACTGTTAGAATTTAGAGAAAGGAACCAGAGACAATTTTCTATTTTTTCTGGTTGGTCATTTGATGTAGATGCTGAGCTGGGATTGAATGGGGAATGCGACTTTATAATGTCTTCTGTTCCGTTTGATTTTGAAATTAAAGTTCCGGTTTTTGCATTGCGAGAAACGAAAGGCGGAGAAATAGAATCTTGTCTGCCACAGTGTGCAGCACAAATGGTAGCGGCTCAGCTATTTAACAAACGCGAACACAATTCCATACCAGCAGTATTTGGCTGCGTAACTACTGGCGTTGTCTGGCGGTTTCTTAAATTAGAAGGAAATAATTTAATTATTGATAGTGATGTTTATTGTCTAGATAATGTTCCTATGATTTTAGGAGTTTTGCAAAAAATCGTTAATTTATACCAATAATTTGACTACTCTAATAAAATAGGTTGGCAGGTAAAATTCTGTTGTTATTACAAACTTACTGATACTTTTTAACCGGATGCGAAGCCGAAAAACTTTGACCGCAAATCCAATAATCTAGCTGTACAAATGATCGCAATTACTCCCGAACAAACAGCGTTAATTCCGATTTATCGCGAGAAGTGGCGAGAAATTGGACTTTCGATAAAACCGATCGATCGCCCGCAAGCGACAGCGGCCATCAACACCGCCTACAACATCATCCGCTGTCCTGAACCGGAAATTATTTTCTGTGACAGCCCTTACATAGCTTTGCAAGCAGTTGAACCGCTAAGGATACGCGATTCTGGTCTGGGAACGGCAAGTGAAATCAGAAACAAAATTCATAATGAATTATACGATATATTAAGAAGTCAACTCGGCAGGGAGCTGGAAAATCAAATTTACAGCCAACTCTATAATCCGCTGTACGCTCAACTGATGAATCAACTGCACCTTCATGTTAAAGACGAACTTTATGTCAAATTAGCAAAGAAGTTGGGCGAAAGCTTTCATAGATTCCAAATCGATCAGACTTATCATAATAACAGCATAGTTTCCGAACTGTCAGCCTGTCACGGAAGTTGGGTGGATTTTTGTATTGGCGTGTTAAATTTGGAGTACGATCGCCCTTTATACTCAGCCTTTCAATCTTTAGTGGAAAACTGCGGCTGGATTTACCCGTTTGAGAAAATGTGCTTTGTGTGCGATCGCCCGATCCAACTTCATTTTGACAACGAATATTTGCTCCACGCAGAAGGTCAACCAGCGGTTGAATTTGCTGACAAGTTCAGTGTATACTCTTATCGCGGCGTCCGACTGCCGGAAACAATCGGTCAAGTTCCGTCGCAGTCTTGGCAAGCTTCCTGGCTGTTAACAGAACAGAATGCCGAAGTGCGGCGAGTTTTAATTCAGGCGATCGGTTATCCGATAATTTATCAAGAATTGCAAGCAACTGAATTGGATACTTGGCAAGAATATACTTTGTTGAAAATTAAGAATAATATAGACATAGAGCCAATTTATTTGTTAAAGATGACTTGTCCGAGTACGGGACACCTTCACGCTTTGCGAGTGCCGCCAAAAGTGCGATCTGCTAAAGATGCGATTAGCTGGGTAAATTGGGGAATAGATCCCGAAGAATTTCAAGTCCAGACTTGACGGGAAAGCATCCAGGATACAAGCCCCCAGATTCATCCGTCCAGAAATAAAAAATGTGTACCCGATGAAACTTGCCCCCCGAATTTATCCGTGGGGTCAATGCTTCAATGTAAAATCTAAAATCTAAAATCGATTGAGGGGAAAGTTTAGAGTTTTGAGCGCGCGAGTTTACAGTTAAAGAATTACAGCGCCACAAAAGCAGCGTTCTGCACAAGTCCAGAACAATTAAAAAATGTAGATTTGCAGCCACCGCTTGATACTATGTATTCTGGCAGCTAAAACCCACAACTTCAAATCGACATGAGCCAGCATTCAGACCGCATTGCCCCTCACGGCGGCATCCTGGTCAACCGCATTGCCACACTAGACCAAAGACAAGAATTTTTCGACAAAGCAGAAGTATTGCCGCGAGTCCAGCTTTCGGATCGATCGATCTCCGACCTGCAAATGATCGCCATCGGCGCCCTGAGTCCCCTCAAAGGGTTCATGAACGAAGCGGATTATCGATCGGTCGTCAAACAAATGCGCCTCTCCAACGGCCTCCCTTGGTCGGTTCCCATCACCCTCTCGGTAACAGAAGCAGTCGCCGACACCCTCAAAGAAGGCACTTTAGTGCGCCTCGACTCGCCGGCGGGCGAATTTGTCGGGCTTTTGGAACTCGCAGAAAAATACCACTACAGCAAAGAAGAAGAAGCCCTCAACGTCTACCGCACCGACGACCTCAAACATCCGGGCGTCCAAGTAGTAGACAAATCCGGGCCCGTTAACCTCGCAGGCGATGTTTGGCTGCTGGAACGCGAACTAGATGTCCGCTTTCCCCAATACCAAATTGACCCGGCGAAATCGAGAATACTGTTCAAAGAAAAAGGATGGAAAACCATAGTCGGTTTCCAAACCCGAAACCCCATTCACCGGGCACACGAATACATCCAAAAATGCGCCTTAGAAACAGTAGACGGCTTGTTTCTGCACCCGCTAGTCGGGACGACAAAAGAAGACGACATCCCGGCTGATGTGCGGATGCGCTGCTACGAAATTCTGCTAGAAAAATACTATCCAAAAGATCGCGTAATTTTGGCAATTAATCCGGCGGCGATGCGCTACGCCGGGCCGCGAGAAGCAATTTTTCATGCTTTAATCCGCAAAAACTACGGCTGCACTCACTTTATCGTGGGGCGCGATCACGCTGGAGTTGGCGATTATTACGGCACTTACGATGCCCAACATATTTTTGATGAATTTGAGCCTGCAGAATTGGGAATTGTGCCGATGAAATTTGAGCACGCTTTCTATTGCACACTGACCGAACAAATGGCTACGACTAAAACAAGCCCCAGCACTCCCGAACAACGGGTGCATTTGTCGGGAACCAAAGTGCGGGAAATGCTGCGTGCTGGAAAATTGCCACCACCGCAGTTTTCCCGGCCGGAAGTTGCCGCAGAATTAGCCAAGGCAATGAATATTTTCAATTACGAGATTTAGATCTTGAACATTGGTGTGGGCGACATTCTCAAGAGTTTTGAATTTTGAGTTTTGAGTTTTAAAGTGGGAACTTTAAACTTAAAACTCAAAAGTTAAGACTTAAAAATTATCTTAATACTAAACACTCACAATCTAATTAAATCCCCTAAAATTATTCAGGGGAATTTAACTGAAAATTCAAAACATTAAATTCAAAGCTATTTAAAAATGGGACTCAAGCGGCGGGAATTTTTGCAGCAAGCTGGCCGGGTGCTGGCCGCCATCGGAATCAGTGAGGCCCTGTGGCTGCCATTGGGCGATCGCTACCTCCAAGCCTTAGCCCAGCCGACAGCCCGCAAATTGGCTTTGTTGGTGGGCGTTGACAAATATCCAGACTCGCCCCTGCACGGCTGCGTCACGGATGTGGAATTGCAGCGGGAACTGCTGATATATCGGTTTGGGTTTGTGCCGTCGGACATTTTGACTTTGACTGACGCTAAAGCTACGAGGGAGAATATCGAGACGGCTTTTGTCACTCACTTGACTCAACAAGCAAAACCCGGTGACGTGGTAGTTTTTCACTTTAGCGGCTGCGGTAGCCGAGTCAGTTTGGGCGAGTCTCCCGGAAAAATGCAAAACAGTTTGGTGCCGGCGGATGATGTTTTGCCGTTGTTAGCAAACCGGGCGGTGAACGATATTTTAGAGGAAACGCTGTTGCTGTTGATGCGATCGCTCGCGACAGAAAATGCGATCGCCATCCTCGACACCAGCTACACCTATCCGGGTTTCCCCAAAAACGGCAACTTTCGCATTCGCTCCCGCCCCCGCCCCACCATCGGCGAGCCAAGCCTCGCAGAATTAACGTTTGCCGAAGACCTCCGCTCCCGCCCAAATCTCCGTCCGGACGCCACCGTACTTGTCGCAGGCGCGAATTCCGCACTTGCCGCCGAACAAGAGTGGAACGGATTTACCGCAGGTTTGTTTACCTACGCCCTCACCCAAACTTTGTGGTGGGCAACTCCCGCTAGCAGCTTCAGCGTCAGTTTCAGCCGCGCGGCGGGTACTGTCGAGCAAATCGCGGGGTTATCGCAGCAACCGCAAATTCTCAATCACAATTTAACAACCGCGCCGACGGTGAATTTTTCAAATTTAATCTTCAATTCCCCTGCATCAGACGGCGCTGTGACGGCGGTGGAAGAGGGGGGCAAAACTGTGCAGTTGTGGCTGGGCGGGTTGTCGCCCGGGGTTTTGGAGTGTTCAGGGGGTTCTGTGTTTGCAGTGGATTCCTCGGAGGGCGCGAGGCTTTTGCTGCGGGGACGCACGGGCCTCTCTGCTAAAGCCCAAGTTTTAGATGGGTCTGCTCAAACAGACGGCGAATTAACAGTCGGCGAACTGGTGAGGGAAGAAATTCGGGTATTGCCGCGAAACATCGGTTTGACAGTAGCTTTGGACTCGGGTTTGGAACGCATCGAGCGGGTGGACGCTACCAGCGCCTTTGCGACTGTGCCACAAGTTTCGGCGGTAGGCAGCGAGCAATTGGCTGACTGCCGGTTCGGCAGAGTCCCGGAAACAACTTTAGCCGAAGCAGTCTCGGCTCACGAGCCTGCTTTGATACAAAGCCGTTACGGTTTGTTTTCTTTGGCTCAAATGCTGATTCCCGATACTCAGGGCGACGGGGGAGAAGCAGTTAAGGTGGCGGTGCAGCGCTTGACTCCGCAGTTGAAAGCGCTGCAGGCTGGGAAGTTGCTGCGGCTGACAGCCAATGAGGGGTCTTCGCGCCTGAAGGTGCGGGCGGTTCTGGCAACTCTGGCACCGCAAGCGCGGGCTGTGGCGCAGCGAGAGCCGGTGCGGGCCGGCGGCGATTATCGGCTGGAACCGCTGAGCGGGGAAAGTGAGAAATCCGCAAGCGGTCATATATTAAGTTTAGCAGAAGGCAGCCGAGTTTGTTACAGATTGTATAACGACAGCGATCGCCCGGTTTACTTTGCGGTGTTTTGCTCGGACAGCGGGGGACGGCTTTCAGTGCTCGGCGCTGAGGGCAAAGAGGCTGTGGGTGGAATGTCGCGCGCGATCGCTCCTGGGGAGAATGCGACCGTACCGGCGGCTGGGGCGATGGGGTGGGCGGTATCTGAGCAGATCGGACTTGCAGAAATTGTGATTATATTTAGTGAGAGTCCCTTGCCTCAAACTCTGGCTGCAATAGAAGCCGAAACGCAGCAAACGAGGGATGCCCTGCCAATTCGAGTGTTGTTGAATCCTTTAAATGTGGCGCGGGCGGTACTCGAAGATTTGCACGCCGCTAGCATTCCGGGGGTGCAGAAAGTGGGGATATCGACGGACGATTGGGCTTTGGATGTGAATGTTTGGGCAACTTTGAGTTTTGTTTATCGGGTGGTTTAATTGAAAAATGGCGACTTGGGAATGTTTTCTATAACCTATAATCCGAATCTATCCCAGTACGAAATCGATATTCACTTCCACATCAGGAAAGGCGAGCGACGCAACTTGTTGACCCCGCCAAAATTTTTGGATTAAACTGTAACCATTAGGAGTTGGCTGGCGGTAAACTTCTAAACATTGTGCCTCTATATCTACCAGCCAGACTTCTTGAATTAGCGATCGAGCGTAAATCAGAACTTTCACATCTCGATCGTAATCAACCGTGCTATCGGATACTTCTATCAACAGCAAAACTTCTGACGGTACTGGATGTGCTGTTGAATAGTAATCAGCCCGGGGTTGCAGCAATACTACATCAGGTTGGGGTTCGGTTCGCTCGCTCAACTGGATGGGGTTTTGCACATCCAGAAAAGCCCGGTTTCTGGGAATTTCGCTGAACAGTCCGATGAATCGTCTCACACAGGAAGCATGACGAGTTCCAATGGCTGCCATTTGGATAAGTTCTCCTTCTATCAGTTCAACCCGATCGCCCTCGGAAAGAATACCCGCTTTGCTCATTAAATGATATTCTTCTACGGTCAACAACCTTTTGACTAATTGCACTGCCATAACTCACCGCGCTGCTAATTGTTATTTCAATGGTAGTCGATCGACCAAGGAAGAAGTCATGTTCAGCGGTCATGGGTAATTGGTAATTGGTAACTTTTACTGCCCTTCGACTTACTCCGGCTACGCTCAGCACGAGTCGCTCAGGAACCGCGTACCCGAAGTATGGGGAATGTTAACAGTCAACTGTCAACTGTCAACTGTCAACTGACTGATAAAGCTTTTCCACCATTTGAGCCAAGCGTTTCATCGCAGTTTCAATCTCATCATTTGTTGCTGTCAAACTGATGCGTAAACACTCATGTTTGTGCTGCCAATCTTCCCGCAAACCAGGGAAGAAAGAACTTCCCGGCACGACAATTACGCCGACTTTTTTCAACTCTTGATACAGTTCCCAATCAGTCATTGGCAAATCTTTGAGCCACAACCACGCGAAAATTGCTCCTTCGCCCCGGTGCAAGAACCACGGCAAATCCTTCGGCATTGCTTGTTCTAGAGTGCTTTCTACGATCGCAAATTTACTTTGATAGTACGGCCGAATTACGTTGATGGAGATGTCGGCAAGAGCGCCGGACGTAATGGCACGAGTTGCGATCGCCTGTCCGTATCTCGGCGAATGAATGCACATATTGGTCTGAAAACATTCTAATATTTGAATGATTTTTTCATCGCCGATCGCAATTCCGATTCTTTCTCCCGGCAATCCGGCTTTCGACAAACTCATACAGTGCACGATATTGCCGCCAAAAATCGGCGTCATTTCGGTAAAATTCAAGGACGGGAACGGAGGACCGTAGGCGGAATCAACTAACACCGGCACGTCGAAAGCGGCCGCTAAATCGGCAATTTTCTTAACTTCGTCGTCGGTGAGAACGTTGCCGGTGGGGTTGCAGGGACGGGAAAAAATGACGCAACCGGTGGTTTGGTCGATCGACAGTTGGCTGAAATCCGGGCGGTATTTGAACCTGTGAGCAGTCGCATCAATATCGAGGGTGGGTTTGCAGGCGACTACCGCTTCGGGAATCAAGCTAACGCCGCCGTAACCGGTGTAGTCTGGGCTCAGCGGTAAAACAATATTTTTAAGGCTACCCCCCCTAGCCCCCCCTTGGTAAGGGGGGGATGGGGGGGGTGCGGTGTAGCCGCCGAAAGCGTTGGCTGCGTAGAAATAGATCGATTGACTTCCGGGAGTAATTAGGATATTGCGATCGGTCAAATTCAATCCGTAACGCTGGTTGAAATCCGCCAAAACCGCATTGATCAACGGCTGATAACCTTGACTGGAACCGTAGCGACAAACCACCTCGCCGTATTCCGGGCTCGCCAAGAGTTCCGCAGTGCAGTCGCGCCACAACTGCTCGACTTCCGGCAAAATCACCGGATTTCCGGCGCTCAAATTGATAAACTCCTGCCCGCTGCCGGCTCTGAGAGTTTCAATAATATCTTTCATAATTGCCCGAACTCCCGTGAGGTGGGACATCTGAGCGCCAAATTGAGTCAGGGCAGGGTTCATAGCAAATGCAGCGACAATGATAGAAGTTTACAGTTTACCCATAATAACTCCAGTCGCAGGCGTTAGCCTAGCTTATCTGGGGCAGGGGTTGTCGATCGAGTGTCTGATTAATTCAATAAACTCGATCGCACAGCATTTTGTTTTTTCCCCTGTGCGCCCGACGGAGTATAAGATTGTGGCCATTTGTGGAGTTCGATTGATCGATCGAACAGTGTTTTTTGCCTAAAAATTAGCGAACGGAACAGCAATCTCTAATTCAAGAGTTGTGGTAAGATTTCACGCCGTCGCCCCAGATGAATTGCCCATACTTGACAACAACCATTGGGAGAATCTAAAATTAGCCGTACAACCCGATCGCAACAGAATTGTATGGGCTCCTGTTACTGCTATAATTACAGGTTTAATCCAGCCTCAAGAATCAGATTTGTTGCTAACTCATCTTCATGATTCGGGGTTTGCTGACAGCGGTGCATTCCATCATCACTCAATCCGACTAAAGCCAAGATAGCTCGTAAGATCGCCCTTTGAGTGGTGTTACATAACAAATACGTAAATCCAAACCAAAATTAACTGCCGTAAATTTCAACACAACAATGACACACTTTCCACTTATAGAATACGAGCAACTTACCGATCCTAAAGCCAAAGCAGTGTACGAAGAAATCTTGACAGACTTGGGTTTTGGCATCGTCCCCAACCTGTTCAAGTCAATGGCAATCAACCCTGACATATTAGAAGCAAATTGGAAAAAATTCCGGGGAACCATTCTGCAAGGAGACTTACCCCGCACGCTTAAAGAAATGGTCGGCGTCGCTATTTCCCAATCAAATAATAGCGAGTACGCTCTCCAAGTTCACCTGCACGGATTGTCAGCCTTGGGGATGAGCGAAGAAATCCTGCGAACCCTAGTTTCTGACTTTGCCAACTGCCCTTTGCCAAAACGTGATAAAGCCGTAATTACCTTTGGCTTGCTCGCTGCTACAAAACCCCTGGAGATGACAGAAACTGATTACCAAAACCTGCGGGATTTAGGGCTAGATGATTCAGAAATCTTTGAGATTATTGCGACAGCAGACTTGTTTAGCTTTGTCAACCGATATACTGATTCAATAGCCCTCGAAATAGATGCTTTGTAATCTATATTTTATACCCATATTATGGGCGATCGGCTAGAAGATCAAGATCGAGAAGAACTTCTGTTAACAGCCCGCCGTTTGTTAGCAGAAGCTCAAGCGCTTTCCATCCGCATTTCCGCTGTCAACGAAGTTGCCACTGCCATTAACCGCACCCTCGATCTCAACCAGATTTTGCGGGTACTAGGCAAGCAAGCCAAATGGTTGCTAGACTTTGAACACTGTAGCGTTTGCCTGCACAGCACTAACACTTGCATGACCTTATTTGGCCGGCATATCCCTGTAGATATTGGAGCCCTCCCAGAGGGTGGGCCTATTCACAAGGCTTTCACCACACGTCAACCTCAATTAATTCAAGAAGCGGGTGCTACTGCTATTTTATCCCCCTACGCTTCGCAAATTATCATTCCTTTGGAAAGTGAAGGTAAGGTTTTAGGCACAATTAATTTTGCCACAACCAAGCCACGAGCTTACACTCAAGAAGATTTACGAATTGGCTATCTTTTGGCTTTGCAACTATCCTCAGCTATCCGCAATGCTGAACGTTTTAAAGAGATAAATAGCCTGTATTCCGAACTCGATGCCGAAAAGCACAAATCCGATCGGCTACTGTTGAACGTGCTGCCGGTGGAAATTGCCGAGGAACTCAAAAATAACGGCAAAGTGGAACCACTTTATTATGATAACGTATCGGTTTTATTTACTGACTTTAAAGGCTTTACTGAGTTATCTGAAAAAATGACGCCGCGAGAGTTGGTTGATGAACTAGATTATTGTTTTTCTTATTTCGATCGCGTGATGGATAAATACTCTATGGAAAAACTGAAGACTATTGGCGACAGCTATATGTGTGCGGCGGGAATTCCTACGCCTCGCGCAACACACGCCTTTGACGCTGTACTTGCTGCCCTAGAAATTCGACAGTTCATGGATTTGCGAAAATTGCAGAAAGCTCAACAAAATATTCCTTATTGGGATATCCGCATTGGCATTCATTCAGGCCCAATACTTGCTGGGGTAATTGGCAATAAAAAGTTTTCCTATGATGTCTGGGGAGATACAGTTAATACTGCATCTCGGATGGAATCTTCCGGCGTACCTGGAAATATCAATATTTCTCACGAAACGTTTGAATTAGTTAAAGAGTTTTTTGAATGCGAATACCGAGGAAAAATTTATGCTAAAAATAAAGGCGAGTTGGATATGTATTTGGTTCACCATCTTAAATAAATTTGGGGATGGCTAATTGCTCAAGGAGGATGGCTAAGCGAGCCGTTATTCTATTTTAGATTTTAGATTTTAGAATGGGGACTGACTGATTATTAGCACGGTTTGGATCACTGGCCTACAGTTGCCGTTTTTTTGACTGGTGTTAGATATAGGAATCCTTGCAGGAGTCGTAAATTTTTTACCCCACCCCAACCCTCCCCTTGGTAAGGGGAGGGAGTAAGAAATTCACAAATGATTTAGGATTGCTATATTGAAATCCAACTCAACTATGAACTGAGAATATATAGCTCGAAGTTTTTTTTCAGAGTTCGGTATTGTATCGGATTGTCACCCGGCTATATTAAAATTATCGAGTTGTAGATTTTATTTGTTAATTATTTATGCGTATTTGGCAAGCAGATTTTTACCGCCGCCCTCTCCAAGACGAAACTGGCAAACCACTTTGGGAACTCTTAATTTGCGACTCTGAAGGCCGTTTTCAATTTAGCGCTGTTTGCCGCCAGGGGGCCGCAAATTCTAATTGGGTAGCCTCGCAGTTGCAGCAGCAAGCTCAAACCCAAAATTTGCCAGACTTGATTCAAGTATTTAGACCTCAGTCTCTGGGCTTAATCGAAGCTGCGGGCAAAGTTTTGGGTGTCAAGGTAGAAGCAACTCGGCGCACTGCGGCTCTGAAATTGCTGCTGCAACAACGCGCAAAAGAATATTCGAGTATGCCTAACTATACAGGTGAAGCTTACAGTGCGATCGCCCTCGACTCGCCGCCGCCCGTACCCTTACCCGAAAACCTCTGGGGCGATGGCTGGCGTTTTGCTTCCCTACCCGCCGGCGACATTGAAGAGGCTTTCCAAGGGCGTCCCCTGCCAATTTTGGAAATGCCAGAATTTCTGTTACCGCTGAATTTGGGCTTGGCCTCAACAGTACCCGTACCGGGAGTGGTTATTGACGGTGGACGCCAGTCTATGCGCTTGGCTAGATGGCTTCAGGACGCCAAACCTTTCGCTTTGAATTATATTGCTGGAGAACCAGACGGATTGATATTGGAAGCTGGGTTAGTAGATAGGTGGGTTGTGGCTACTTTTGAAGATAGCGAGGTGAAAGCTGCGGCCCAAATTTACCAACAGCGCAAGCAATTAAGTCAAGGATTGCATTTTTTATTAGTGCAGCCCGATGATAGTGGCATGACTTATACAGGCTTTTGGCTGTTGAACTTTGAGGGATAAGAGGGAAATAATATTATTTGTGATGTTGATCCATCGCGCGCCGAAAAATAGTAAAACATCGCCCGAACTGAGTTCCCGGAGATACAGACTTAAACACAACTTTTAAAATAGCTTCTTGAGCTAGCAAGAGATAGTGTAGCAAAGTTATTCCACAACTAAAATCAATCCGTTTCGGATGCCCTGACACACTCGGTTGATGTGAGAGTGGTCTTTTTCGTTAAGACCTTTCTCGGCTAGCATTGCTGACTTCAGCAGCCGTCTGTCAAGGGGAGTAATTTGCCGAAAAGCAAAGATGCGCTGGACGATCGCCTCGATCGAGATTTTGGGGACGTTAGCAGAGCTGACTGTCATGGTCTTAACACGCTAAAAGTAGATAACAGAACTATGTACTTTTATTTTTAAAGATTTTGTGAAGTTATACTGTGATTAATATCACATACTTTTAGTGACAATATGGTGTATACAGGGTGACTTTTGTCACGAAATCTTCAATTATTTTTACCCCAACTTAACGATGGCCCGATAGAATCACTCTTGTAAAACTCAGGCAGAAAGTAAAAATGGCACAAGCAAAGATCGGAATAATCGGCGGCAGCGGTTTGTATAAAATGGAGGCCCTCAAAGATATTGAAGAGGTGAAAATTGATACACCTTTTGGAGCGCCATCGGATGCCGCAATTGTGGGAACATTGGACGGTACGCCGGTAGCATTTCTGGCTAGACACGGCCGCAACCACACTTTTTTGCCCTCAGAAGTGCCTTACCGGGCAAATATTTATGCAATGAAGAGTTTGGGAGTTGAGTATTTAATCTCAGCGTCGGCGGTTGGTTCCCTGAAAGCAGAGGCGAAACCTTTAGATATGGTAGTGCCGGATCAGTTTATCGATCGTACAAAAAATCGAGTTTCTACCTTTTTTGGAGAAGGAATTGTTGCTCACATCACATTCGGCGATCCGGTTTGCGGCGAATTGGCAAAAGTATTGGCAAGTGCGATCGAATCCTTGAACCTCACCGACGTTACCCTGCACCGGGGCGGCACTTACGTCTGCATGGAAGGCCCCGCATTTTCCACAAAAGCAGAATCCCACCTTTACCGCAGTTGGGGGGCGACAGTCATCGGAATGACAAATTTGCCGGAAGCAAAATTAGCCAGAGAAGCAGAAATTGCCTACGCAACTTTAGCATTAGTCACCGATTATGACTGCTGGCATGAGGATCACGACAGCGTAACAGTAGAAATGGTAATAGCAAATTTGCACCGCAATGCAGAGAATGCTCAAAAAGTCATTCAAGAAACAGTCCGTAGACTAACAGAAAATCCCCCAGTATCTGATGCACATTCAGCTTTAAAATATGCAATTCTGACTCGGCTGGACCAAGTGCCGGCCGCAACAAAGGAGAAAATGGGCTTGCTATTGCAGAAATATTTGTAAAACGAACCGCGAAGACGCAAAGAGCGCGAAGGAAAAACGGCATCCCTTCTTTCTCTTCCTTCGCGTCCTTAGCGTCTTCGCGGTTCATTTAATCTTACGACCTATTCGTTATCCTATAGTTGACGATTATTTCTGAAGGATTAATTAATCAACTGCTTGAATGCGTCGTGTTCCCGAATCTTCTCCAAATCAGCTTCACTTTTTGCCAACTCTTTACACACATTCGGATTGAGATTGAGGGCGCGCTTTAAATTTTCAATGGCTAATTCAATTTTACCTTGTAGGGCATAACATCGGGCTTTGTTGTACCAAATTCTGTAAAAATCAGGCCGAATTTTAGCAGCATTGTCGTAGGAAGCGATCGCCGCTTCGTATTTTTGCAATTTTGAGAGTGCAACGCCTCGATTGTTCCAAGCGTCAGTATAATCATTTTTAATTTGTAGGGCTTGATTGTAAGAAATTACTGCTTGTTCGTACTCCTGCATTTTGGAAAAAGCAACGCCTCGGTTGTTCCAAGCATCGGCATAATCGGGTTTGGCTTGAATTGCTTGTTCGTAACAGCCGATCGCCTCCTGGTACTTCTGCAACTCCAACAATACCACGCCTCGATTGTTCCAAGCGTCGGGATAATTCGGACGAATTGTAGTAGCTTGTTCGTAAGAAGCGATCGCCTCTGGATACCGCTGCATTCTTGTGAGCACTACTCCTCGGTTATTCCAAGTATCGGCTAAATCCGGCTGAATTTGCAGGGCCTGATCGTAAGCTGCGATCGCATCTTGATAACGGTTTTCAAAGAAACAAGCATCTCCCTGTTTAGCATAGTCGCCCGCCGTCAATAACTTTTGGTAATTGCCATAGTTAACCGGAGCAAATTCTTGAATTTGGGCATCGGGGAATAACAAGTCTGTTTCTGCCTCTGCCGGGTGACTTTGCTGTTGAATTTCGCCTAAGATAGTTTCAGCGTCCGAAATTAATAGTTTTAATTGAGAGATTGTATCGTAATGGAGACTTTCTATTTCTTGGCGGGCAATTGTTGTCTGCTTGGACAATTTGCTCAACAGAAACCAAACCCCGACTCCGGCTGCTGTCGGAAACAAAGTTAGGGCAATTATCAGCCCGTTCAGCAGTACCGCCGTGCGCCCGAAAGCAATGTCAACTTCTTCTTGAACTCGATCGCGAATTTCTTCTTTAACTTGCTGCTGTGGCAATTCCTGCTGAATTAACAGTGCCGGCCTCGGTTCAGAGGCAGAAACGCTACTGGCGCAGACTAGAATAGTCGAAAGGGCGATCGGGCTAATACTTTTTCTAAATATACTTGACAAACGCATTGCCTTAGTGATACGCACCTGAGTTGCGATTTCCATGTGTCAAGAGATGCTGATAACGATGATCCCAGACTAGCCCATTTGTTCAAAAACTATTAAATACAGGATATCTGTTGTGCAGTCCCCTCCGATCAAATTGCTGACGCAAGAATTGCTAGACGAAGTTGCCGCTTCCTCCCGGCGCAGTCCCCGCCAGCGACAAAACTACAATTTCCATGATTTGTCTGAAAAAGTGCAGCGGTTTGTCAACGTGCTGCAACCGGGCACTTACGTCCGCCCTCACCAACACCTGCGCCCGCCTGCAGTTAACGGTTTTGAGTTTTTTGCGGTGATTCAAGGGGAAGTCGGTATTCTTATTTTGAACGAAAACGGTCAAATCCTGCGCTCCTTGCGAGTCAGCGCGGCCGGCCCGACTCGCGCTGTCGAACTGCCAGAGGGAACTATTCACACGTTAGTAGCTTTGACACAGGATACTGTGATTTTGGAGTTTAAGGAAGGGCCTTACGACGTGGGGGCTGATAAAGACTTTTTGGCAAGTTTTCCTGCTGAGGGAACTGAGGCGGCGCGAGAATTAGTCCTGATTTGGGAAGCGGAATTTAACACTTGACTAATGATTGTTGACTGTTAAATGTTGACTGTTAAATGTTAAAAATCTAAAATCTAAAATCGATGGGCTGATTACTAATTACTGATGAATCTAATTGTCGTCATCCGATTGTATAAATCCGGGGCGGTGCGAATGATTTTTCTCAGGAGATCATCAGTCACCCAAAAGACGAGGGGAAACGAAAATGCTTTGCTGAATTCGCTGCATAGTAGGTTGGTAGAAACGAGCAATCTATCGATCGCCTCCACTGATTCCAAACCGAGGAGCATTAAAGCTGGAGGCTGTTCGCCGTCTATTTCTGTAGCGATTGTCCTGTAGAGAGTTGTCGCCGATTCGGGCAAAAACAGTTGTCGCGGTTTCACGGGACAATTTACTTGCAGTCGATCGAGTATTTGCTGCCGCAAAGCCAGCGAGTTGCAGTTGACTAAAACGAAAGAAAAGTAACCTTGGGAAAGACGCAGCGTCCGAATTAAAGTTGATAACGACCGCTCGTTATATTTAGCGGAGTCGTACTTAGCTGAGTCGTACTTAGCTGAGTCGTACTTAGCTGAGTCGTACTTAGCTGCATCGTCTTTAGCTGTATTTTCTGAGCTTTGCTCGACAAACATAAATTGCATATTTTTTATCTAGTTTTAGAGATTTTCTAGATTAAATGATGTTTCTAAAGAAAATGTGAAGATCGGAAATTTATTTTTCCTTTAAAAACTTTTGGGAAGTATACCATGGTTTTAAATTAATATCAATAGTCCGATCGAAATAGTCCGATCGACTGATTTGGCTTGAACCACTCAAAAAGCACCTGCAACGGCACAACAAAAGTATAGCCGCAGGCAGAAGGAAGAGCATATTTCGCAAGGGTTTCAGCAATTAATAACGTTCTAAATATCTGGCACGATTGCTAGATAAAATGTAATTAAAAATACAAAAAAATCACCGGGAATTCTCAGCCAGCGGCAAAGTAAACCAAAAACTTGCCCCAGCACCGGGAGTGCTAATTACCCCAATTTGGCCGCCGTGAGCACCAATAATTTGCCGACAAAGATATAGGCCCAAACCCAAACCGACGGAGTGTCGGGATTGATCACCCCTAACGTAAAGGTCAAAAAGATGTTCGCACTGTTCCGGCAATATTCCCACCCCGTCATCTTCCACGGTACAGTAAATCATCCTACTTCCGGGATTGGGGATTGGGGATTGGGGATTGGTAATGGGGGATTGTGGATTGGTAATCGGTAATTTGTCGATGTCTTGTTTTGCTGTTATTTGATTTATAGTTAATTTTCCCGCCTTGATTACTTGAGCCGAAACGGTTAAATTTAGTCCCGGCAGATTGTGTTTCAAAGCATTAGCAATTAAATTAGAGATCACGCGCCACAACTGAGTTTTGTCAGCATTGACGGCTGGCAAATCATCCGGCACCAAATTTTTAAAAGTAGCTTTACCCTCATTCATTAAAGGCTCCAAATCGGTCGCAGCAGCTTCAACTACCGCCCTCAAATCAACGGCATCGCAGTGCAAAACCAAACCACGCAATTCCCCGGCGTGAACTTCCAACAGCGAATTTATCAACCGCAATTGCTGCTCGCTACCTTGAATCATCCGCTCCAAAACCGAACGGGGAATTGTGATCGAATCCCCAGTTTTCGTCTGCCAATTTTTCAGCACCATTAACATTCCCGCTACCGGGTTTCGCAAGTCGTGAGAAAGAGCGTGGATAAACAGCCGCAGCGATTCTTGTGCCTGTTTGCGCTGCGTGATATCCTCAATTAAACCCTCATAATAAAGCACGGCGCCGCTGCTGTCCCGTACCGCCCGCGCCTTCTCAGAAATCCAGACAATACTGCCGTCTGAGCGGTAAATTTTAGATTCAAAATCCGATACTGTGCCGCTTTCCTCGATCGATCGCAAAAACTCATTTCTGCGAGCCGGATCGACGTACAACTGCCGCTCAATATCAGTAAACTTGACCGTCACTTCTTCCGGGGAATCGCAGCCGTAAATCCGCGCCAAAGCTGGATTTGCAGTAATATAACGGCCATCGGGAGTGCTTTGAAAAATGCCCTCGCCCGCATTCTCAAAAATGCTGCGGTACTTCGCCTCCGCCTCTTCCAACTGCTGGTAAGCAGATTCCAACTCGCGCCTGGTACTAAACTCTTTCCGTTGCAGACATTCGTACCAATAAACCGACAAATCGCAAATCAAACAAATCCAAAACAAATATAAGTACAACCCGGTCAACTTAAAAGGAGTATACTTAGCCAAACTTAGATTTAAAACCAAATTTATCCCGACGTGGCAACACAAAACGCCGAGTTGAGAAATCAGGTGGAGGCGCCAGCGGACGGGCATCAGCGTAGCTTGGATCAGAAACGCTAAAATCCAGGTAAAAATTGGTAATTCCCCGGCTTGTGCGACAGCTAGCCCAAGCTGTACAACCACCGTCAGCGACCACGAAAAACCCAAAAATAGCAAACCGGGATAGCGCTGTCCGAAGGAGGTTTTTTGCAACACAAAACAGGTCAACAAACCCAATTCTACAGCAGCACTCGTGTACAAATAAACACTTTTAAACTCCTGGCGAGCGAAGAATCTTTCGCCCAGAAAATAGATCGTTATTGTGAAGGCAAAAAAGATTGCAATTCCGACAGCAGGGCGCAGCCGATCTCGCAGGAAGCGATCGCGCCACACCTCGTAAACCGTTAATGCCTGAACTGATTTTGCTTTGCCCAAATAGTTCATACCATTTTAGATTTTAAATTTTAGATTTTAGATTGACAAAGATCGATCGTCCGAGTTGACAGCAGGTAGCGAAAACCAGAAAGTCGAACCACCGCCGGGAGTGCTTTCGACGCCAATGAAGCCGCCGTGAGCTTTGATAATTTGCTTGGACAGGTACAATCCCAAACCCAGCCCTGTTAATTGTCGGCTATTAGGGTCTTGAACGTAAAGTTCAAATAGAGATTCCCGCTGTTTAGCGCTGATTCCCACTCCATTATCTGTTACAGTACAGCGAACCATTTTTACGGTAACTCCGGGCAATTTGCTGCCGATATTGCCAATTTGACCCTGATAGCGGGGCATTTTGCAACTGCCGTCGAGGTTGAATTTGGCCAGGGTTTCCTGATTTTTCTGGGTGGTCTCGCCCCTCCTAGGACGATCGCCCGCAGCAGATATCCCGTTAGCGATACAGCGGGCGATCGGATTATTGGGCGATATTAAAGCCTGTGAATTTTCTTCATAACTTAGCGCTGTTTCAACTTCAATTACCTCGGCTTTAAAAGTTATATTGACTCCCGGAGGATTGTGTTTAATAGCATTAGTCAACAGATTTTCTAGCACGCGCTGCAAGTGTTGGCGATCGGCATTGACTTGTGGCAAATCCGCCGGAATATCAAACGTCAAAGTTGCTTGATTTTTGGCCAGCATCGGTTCTAAATCGGCAATAATGGCTGAAGCCAAAGACGGCAAATGCAGCGGTAAAGTATTGATAACAATACCTTTGACCTCGCTAGCGTGAGCGTCGAGCAGGGAATTAACCATAGTCAACTGGTGTTCGCTGGCTTGAACGATCCGCTCCAAAATCGATCGAGAAACCGGAACATCTTGTAGAGAATCAGAGGCCGATTTGTGGAGCAAATTTTTCAGCAGTATTAACATTCCCATAACTGGAGTGCGGAGATTGTGAGAAACTGCGTGCAAAAATAGGTCTTTGAGGCGGTTGCTTTCTTGCAGTTCGTGCATTTTTTGCTGTAGTTGGCGGGTGCGTTCCTCCACTTGAGATTCCAAGTTGGCATTGAGAGCTTTTACTTGCTGCAAAAGTTGGGCTTGCTGGAGAGCGATCGCCACTTGGGTAGCGAGTTTTTCCAACAAATCAATTTCAAATTCCTGCCACTGGCGGGGCCCCGAGCACTGGTTGACGGCCAAGATCCCGAACAATTCATCCCCCAGGACGATCGGCACATTTAACGTCGCGCGAATTTGATAGTCGCTGTAAAATTGGGCAATTGGAACGCTCAGTTGAACGCTAGCAGTATCGGAGATAGCTCGGACGCGGTTGTTAGCATAAAAAGTTTTCTGGTTTTCGAGGTGATTCTCGTCAGCGAGTACCCACCCCAAAAGAGAACGGCATTGGCCTCCCACAGACTCGGCCACAACCTTACCGTACACCGGGCTAGGAAGATTTATCCCGTCCGCGTCCACAATACCGATGAAAGCGCGGTCTGCCTTGAAAAATTGCCGGACTTCGGCAACAGTAGTGTTGAGAATTTCTTCGAGGTCGAGGGAGTTGCGAATTCGCAGGGCGATTTCTGAGAGCAAGCGATCGCGATCGGAGGACGCGCGCAAAGCGGTTTCCGCGCGGTGGCGTTCGGTAACGTCTTGGACTGTGGCGGCGATCGCCCCTGACTCAATTGCCGATTGTTCGCAGACAGTGCGTTCGGAGCCATCTGCCAGCACAATTCGGTAGTTAATGCAATAGGCTTTGCGCTCCAACATAGCTTGGCGCTGCGATCGCGCCACCAATTCTCGGTCTTCTGGATGTACCGCCTGCAAAAAAACTTCTGGTGTCGGTTTGACAGTTCCAGGAGCAAAACCCAAGAGGCGGTAAAGTTCGTTTGACCACCGCAATTCGATATTGGATATATGATGTTCTGCGGATTCTTCGCAGTTGTCAGTTGCTGTGAGGGCGGCGCAATTTAAATCCCAATTTCCCAAGTGAGCGATGCGCTGAGCGTTGGCTAAACTAGCTTCGCGATCGCGCAGCATGGCAGCCGTGCGGCGCACCTCCACCAGCGCTTGCTGGCGTTCTGCTACGGCGGCGGCCAACATTAGAGCCACAAGGGCGATCGTACCGGTAAAAGCTTGTAAAAATAAAACCGCCTGTTTGAGATTATCGCTTTTGGCCAAAAACGGGCCGCCTCCCTGTACTGCTCCCCAAATCGCGATCCAAGAGACGATCGAATAAGCAAAAATCGCTCCCGGCGGTTGAAACCGCAGGGCTGCCCAAACTATCAGAGGAAAAGGCAGATATTCCAGCGGATACTGAGCGATCGCCGCCTGTGTTTTTGAGCAAAAAAACAGCCAGCTAACGCTCAGCAATATAGTCAGCCAGAGCGCTATTTCTGAATAGTTAATAATTAAAAATATAAGATTGTAACGGTTTTCAGTTGCAGGCAATGTGTGTCTGCGATTAGTAGTTGGTAGTTGGTAATTAGTAATAGAGAATTGATTATTCTGTCTTTTAAAAACTGCGATAAAAGTTGAAATAATGGGGATTTTTAATGTAAATTTAAAACTATTAACGGCGTGGTTCAAAGTCAGCAGCACTGGCGTCACGAGCAAAATTCCCATGCCGTCTCCGAGCCACGTAGTCCACCAATTGCGAGAGAAATTGCTCCACTGAGCCAAACCAAAAATGCACGTTCCCAAGTTGCCGAGGATAGAGCCGACCAAAGTAGACCCGATGACAGCGCCCGCTACTAAAGCCAGAACATCTCGCAATCGATCGAGTTTGGTAGAAAATCCGCTCTCCCTCAGCAAAGCCTCTCCAGCCAGCGCTTGCAGGGTAACGCTAAAGGCCGATGTGACAATGACAGCCGACGGTATACCGCCGGTAGAGTTCAACAGCACCGAACCGAGGACAATTCCCGGCCACATCCGTCGTCCTTGCAGTAGCAGTGCCGCTAGAGCAATACCGGCGGGCGGCCACACGGGGGAGGGTTCGGCTTTCACAAGTCCCAGCATCGACACTGCGAGTTTTCCGGTAACAAAGTAGGCCAGGGCCAGGATGCCGGTGTACAGAAGCATTCGAGTGCGGGGGTTGAGCAGTTTCATGTTTAGTGCGATCGAATCCTCCATTCCTAGTTTTTAATTTAGGCGGCATTGGGGCGATCGAACTTCCTCCTGACGACTCACCTGACTGGGGGAGTTGACTGTTGACTGTTGACTGTTAACTGTTGACAACTGACAACTGACAACTGACAACTGACTGCTTAAAATCCAAAACTCCGTTTGCCATCCGGCTTAACAGTAAGCCAATTGGTCTTTGCCATTGCCAGTTGTTCCTCAGAAACTGTAGCGTTGGTAAGATTCGCCCCGCACAAATTTGCTCCCCGCAAATTCGCCTTAGTCAAATAAGCCCCCGTCAAGTCAGCACCTCGGAAATCCGCGCCTTCAAAATTGGCAGTGCTGCAATAAGCCTCAGTCAAGTTAGCATCTCGCAAATTCGCCTGAATTAACCTCGCGTGACCCAAATTTGCCCCCGACAAATCCGCTGCTTGCAAATTTGCCTTCACCAACCTAGCCTGATAAAAATTACTTCCCGCTAACTGCGCTTTTTGCAATTGCAGGCCAGACAGTTCGCAGTCAGCAAAATCGCGCTTGCCTTTAAAATATGCCGCTCGCACGCTGTTGGTGTCCCACTTAGGAGCAACTTTCGATATCTTTGACGCTGCTAAATTGCCACTAGAAGGTCCAACGGTTCCCAAAGTTCTGCCGGACTCAGCCAGAGTTCGGGAAACTCTCGGCTGCATCCCCGTGTTCCCGGATTGGGTGAAGGAAGTTCTACCAATGCGGCTTTGGTTCGATCGTACATCTTCATTGATTTTGCTCCTCGGCGGTGACCACGAAGAACCCTCGTCATTAAATATTGTCGGTTCTTCAACAGTACGAGAAGAGCCGTTGAATTGAGTTGCCAAGCCATCCATAAGACTTGGGTCTTCAAATTCGCCGGAGAGAGCTCTGAGGACATCTGCTGCCGATTGGAAGCGGTGGCCAACCATCGGCTTGAGCATTTTTTCGAGAATCCGCGCAAAATATGCGCTCACCTGAACGTGGGGCTGCCAAACAATTTCGCCGGTTACTCCATCAAAATCTAAATCCTTGGGCGACTTTCCTGTGAGCAAGTACAAGCAAGTCATGCCCACCGCGTAGATGTCGCTGGCAAATATCGGTCGCAGCGCCATTTGTTCCGGGGGGGCAAAACTAAATGTGCCGACTGAAAATTTCGTGTTGGCGCTTTGGTCGGCGGGGTCTAATAATATTGTTTGGCTAACTTGGTCTTTTACCGCTCCGAAGTCAATCAGAACTAAGTGGCCGTCTTGAACTCGGCGAATAATATTTGCGGGTTTGATGTCTCGGTGAATTACTCCTTGGCTGTGGATATATTGCACTACTGGCAGGATTTCTAATAGAAAATTTTTAACGTCCGATTCGTTGAAACGGCCTGAGTGCTTGACTTCTTGTTTCAAAGTCGAGCCTTTAACATACTCTTGAACTAAGTAAAATTGCTGTTCCGTTTCAAAATAGTCTAGCAGCCTAGGTACTTGCGGGTGGTCGCCCAGTTGGCCGAGGGTTTTTGCCTCTCGCTTGAATAATTCCCGCGCCATTTCTAAAACTCGCGGCGACGAACTACTGGGTCGCAGTTGCTTGACTACACAACTCGGTTGACCGGGCAATGAGATGTCTTTTGCCAGAAATGTAGCTCCAAAACCTCCTTGGCCTAACGGTTCAATGACTCGGTAGCGAGCGCGCAGCAATAACCGCGCACCGCACGTCTGACACTGGAGAATAGAGTCAGCAGGGTTTTGAGGATGGGGACAGCCCGGATTTACGCAGTAGCTCATATTGATTGAGTTTGCCTATGTTGTTCTGATCTTGTCAGCGTCGCTCGACTGCACAAATTGCCTGTTCCTGCTTCTGGTAGAAATACTAATCTATCAGTTGTCGGCTGGCCGTGCCTTCGATGGCGAATTGGAATTGCACCTAAGTCTTTTATGCCGATATCTTTTCCCTATTTTGATTATCTCGCTGGTCTGAGTTTTTTCGGTTGATTATCCTTGAAGATAGTTTAAAGACTTGCTAAAGTTGTCCTTTTTTGTGTAAAGTCTTTCTAAACTTAGATGCTTTTTACGTTTTTAGATGTCTCTAGCATACCTCATTCTCTGAAGGAGAATGCTACTCATCCGGCAGTAGACATCGACCTTTGGGCATATTCCTCCTTTTTGCTGATGTGTACCATAATAGTATTGACAAAATTGAATTACTATGCTATTAAAAGCTTTCCCGAATAAATTCTGGGACTCAAAAGTCGTAGCCTGTCGGCGCCGACTAATGACTAATAACTACCGAGCACTGACAACTAACTACTGACTAAATTATGCGTATATCTCTAAAGTGGCTCCGGGAACTGGTGGATGTGGTGATATCCCCGGAAGAATTAGCCGAAACCCTGACAATGGCTGGGTTTGAAGTGGAAGAAATTGAAGACCGCCGCCCCTGGGCAAGCGGCGTAGTTTTGGGCAAAATCATTGCCTGCGAACAGCATCCGAATGCAGACAAATTGAGAGTGTGTCAAGTGGATGTGGGCTCCTCAGAAGCTTTGAATATTGTTTGCGGCGCACCGAACGCTAGGGCAGACATTTATGTGCCTATCGCTGTGGTCGGCACTTTTTTATCGACTATTGATTTAAAGATTAAACCGGCTAAATTGCGGGGCGTTCCTTCCGAAGGAATGATTTGCTCTCTGGCGGAATTGGGACTGGCGAAAGAATCAGCCGGGATTCACATTTTTGAGTTAGAAAATCCCGAATTGGGCAGCGATATTCGGCCGCTTTTGGGTTTAGATGACGTGATTTTAGATTTGACCGCAACTGCCAACCGTGCTGACGCTTTGAGCATGGTGGGCGTGGCGCGGGAAGTGGCGGCGCTGACTGGGGCCAGTTTGAGAATTCCCGAAGCGAATGGTGTGGCGATTGAGGGCAAAGAAAGTCCTGGTTTGGCAGTAGAAATATCGGAACCGCAAGGATGCCCGATTTACATCGGCACGGCAATTGAAGGTGTGAAAATTGCTGCTTCTCCAGCTTGGTTGCAGCAGCGGTTGCAGGCGGCGGGAGTGCGGCCGATTAATAATGTGGTGGACGTAACTAATTACATTTTATTGGAATGGGGACAACCGCTGCACGCTTTCGATCGCGATCGCCTGCAATCTTTCACGGGGACTCAAGATATCAGCATCGGCGTCCGCTTTGCCAAAACAGGCGAATCCTTCACAACTTTGGACGGACAAAACCGCAATTTGCAAGCTCAAAATCTGTTAATTACTGCTAGCGACAAACCTGTGGCTTTAGCTGGGGTAATGGGTGGCGAAGACACGGAAGTTCACGAAGGAACGCAAAATTTAGTCTTGGAAGCGGCGATTTTTGACCAGGCAACGATTCGCCGTTCTGCGCGCGCTCAAGGCCTGCGTAGCGAGGCATCTATCCGCTACGAACGGGGGGTGAATCAGGCCGCCTTGGCGACGGCTTGCAACCGCGCTGTAGCTCTAATTTTGGAGTTGGCTGGAGGCACTGCGACGGTACAGAAAACGGCGAGTTCCGGCGATGATTTGAGTTTTTCGCGATCGCTCGAATTGCGTTTAGACCGAGTAAATCTGGTTTTGGGACAGTTGAAAAGAGGACAAACCGGCGGTTCTAAATATCTGGAACCGGAAGAGGTAAAAAATATTCTCACAGCTTTGGGATGCGAAGTTGTTCAGACGGAAAAAGAGCGGGTTTGGAATGTGACGGTGCCGCCTTACCGCTATCGCGATTTAGAAAGGGAAATCGATTTAATTGAAGAAGTTGCCAGACTGCACGGTTATGACAATTTCTGCGATACTTTGCCCAGCAAAACGGAACCCGGTTATTTGTCACCGGAATATGCGGCAATTAGGAATGTGCGATCGGCTTTTCGGGCGGCAGGGTTGACGGAGTTGATGCACTATTCTTTGGTGAAAACAGAGGGAGACAATCAGGTTGTGCTGGCGAATCCGCTGTTTGTGGAGTATTCGGCTTTGCGGACAGAAATGCTGTCGGGTTTGATTGATGCTTTTCAGTACAATTTGGAACAGGGAAATGGCGCACTAAACGGTTTTGAAGTCGGCCGCATTTTCTGGAAAGATGGGGATGCAAAGAAGGAAGCCGATGCAGTTGGGGGGATTATCGGTGGCGATCCGACTGTGTGGAAATGGCAGCAGTCCGGGCGCGATCGACCTTTGACTTGGTTTGAGGCCAAGGGGGTTTTGGAAAGCGTGTTTCAGGAGTTGGGTTTGTCGGTGGAATATCAAAGGGATTCCTCTAATACACGCTTGCATCCTGGCCGCACGGCTGCCTTATCGTTAAACGGGAAACATTTAGGAGTTTTCGGACAGTTGCACCCGCAATTGCAGCAGGAAAAGGGTTTGCCGGAGCAGGTTTACGTGTTTCAATTAGATTTAGCGGTGCTGTTAACTGAATTAGGGCGATCGAGCATTTCGACTCGCAAGTTTGCAGGTTATTCGAGTTTCCCCGCTTCAGACAGAGACATTGCGTTTTTCGCACCAGTTGAAGTTCCAGTTGTGGAGATGCAGAGTGCGATGAAAAAGGCGGCCGGTAGTTTACTGGATTCCGTGGAACTGTTCGACGAATATCGGGGCGACAACGTGCCGGCGGGACAGCGGAGTTTGGCTTTTCGGTTAATTTACCGCGCGGGCGATCGAACTTTGAGCGAAACTGATGTCGAACCGGCACAACAAAAAGTCCGCGATGTTTTAGTTGAGAAATTCGGCGTTAGTTTGAGAAGCTAAAATTAGCCGTCAGCCACCAATGGAGGCCGCCAGGGAATTCATTCCCGGGCGGACTCAGGAAAACAGCGTTAAATTGACACCAACGGCCGCAACATATCCCGAACCATCAACGAAACATCAGGAAATTGCAAAGGAGAAATACTCGCATCATCTCCAAGAACTACTATACTTTGATAACCATCTTGATTCGGTTCTCGAAAAACGTGAAGTTGCCGATTATTAACATCCAAAACCCAATAATCAGCAATTCCGGACTGAGCATAAATAGTCGCTTTAATCCCGCAATCTGTTCTCAGCGTGGTATCAGCAACTTCAATAATTAGATAAACTTCAGAAGGAGTTGGGTGATAGTCTTCATAGTAAAGTGGATCTGGTACAACTACAGCAATATCAGGTTCAGGTTCTGAGTAATCATTGAGCCGAACTGGATCTTGCAGCCGCACCAATATCCGCTGTCCCAAAAGGTTATTCAGTAACTTATCTGTCCGTGTCACTGCTGCACTGTGTGCTGTTCCTTTTGCGGCCATCTTTACTATCTGTCCTGCCAATAATTCTACTCGTTCGTCTTCCTCAAAAATACCAATTTCTGCCATGCGGTGATACTCTTGAACCGTCAACAAACGAAGGTTTAATAAAGTCATAGCCATCTTCTCCTATCTAACAATCATCTCTCTTTCCCCTCTTCCTCTGCGCCCTCTGCGCCCTCTGCGGTTCATTAATCTTATTCTTAATATTTTCGTTAAATCCTGTTACTCTTATTGTACAATAACTTTTAAACAAATTCATTTAAGGCTCAAAACCGTGACCAAATATGTGATGTGGGGAAGTTACTGCGAAGACGTTCTCGAAAAACGCGCTCCGTTTCGAGACGCTCATTTAGCAGGATTGGCTAAGCAGAAGGAATCGGGTGTGTTAAGTACGATCGGGCCAACCAAAGACTTAAGTAAAGTTTTTGCAATTTACGAAGCTGAGGATGAGGCAGCCGTGCGACAATTGGTGGAAGCCGATCCTTATTGGGTAAATGGGGTTTGGACTGAGTACGATGTGAAAGAGTGGATTCAAGCTTTTTGAAGGAGTTAACAGGGTGAACATCTTAAGATTGGATGAGAACGATTTAGTTCCAGTAGACTATGGCGATTTACTGGAAAAAATTTTAGAAATTTTGCAGGCAAACAATCCGTTTAATGTATCAGATGACTGCCGCCGTCTGATCGTCGATATTGATGCCATTGCTGCTGATATTGCAAAAATAGAAGTGCGGCAACCATTGGGTTCTTTTGAACGCCTCGCAGATGCTGCTACTGTTAATTTTCCCCAGGAAGTTGAGGAGAATTTTGGCGATCGAGTCAGGCAGATTAAAGAGTGTTTGCGACAACACTTAGAATCTAAGTTGCCACAAAATGATTCTATAGAAAAGTTTGTCGCTAGCTTAATCACTCCTTTGAATTCACCTTCTTTCCGGGGAAGCGGTCAAGAGTTAGGTTTTAAATACGATTTTGGCAAACGCCACACTCCTTTAGAAAAAGAAAAGCTAACTTTGCAACGCCTGGATTCTGGCAGCCACGCGACTTTAAAACTGCATAAGTTGACGATTGCTGTGCGAAACACCGATATTTTTCAACAGCAGCTAAAGGACGGTTTGGAAAACTACATTAGGGAAAATGCCGAGAATAGCGACGATAGGCAAGAACTTAACCATTGTCTTGATGAGATGGTTAAAAATCCCGACTCAGATTTTCACAAATTAATCCGACTGGTAGACAAGGAAACCCTGGGACAACTTAATAAAGAAGCAAAAATTACTTATTTAGAGTATCTCTTAGAACACATCCGCGCTAGCAGCGCAGATACTGTAGGTATCATCTATTTACAAGACTTGATTCGCCGCATAAGATTGATAGAACAATTCATCAATGACAGCAGTAAAGCCGATGGCGAATATGAAGTAAATTATGCCGGATTCCGATTTAATTACAGAGAAATTTTTGCCAGAGCGGAAGTTTTAGATGCACTGCCAATTATTTCAATTGTAGAAGGTTACTTGGGAGAAAGCACCGACACCCCTCAAAGCGAACGTAAATTTATCTTTGCTCTCAAAGTCAAATTTAATAACCCAGTTCAATCGCTCGGTGGAAAGGAAGTATTTGAATATTATCTGAATCTACTAAATCCAGACAGTGAAGAACACCAAGCAGAAATTGCGGAAGATTCCCTTACGGAAACATTCGCCCGCAAGGTGTTAAAGATAGCATTGCTGTATCACTTTGTCTTTGCATCTCCCCACAACCCAGAAACGGAAAATTACAACCCTGAATTAGAACTTGACTTTAATCCTCTTCCTGGTTTTGAGAAACTAATCAAAGATGTATTGAGTCGTGATAATGACGAAATCAAAAAGAGACTTTTCCGAAATTTTGTGACTCGGTTTAAGGAAGTTAATGTTAAACATAAAATAAACCGTCTCAAGGAATTGCTGAAAAACTTTCTGAAACAGCAAACAATTTTGCCAAGCCGAACTGAAACGCGACACGTAAACCTCAAAATGGGTCTGGTAGAGGATATTGAGAATATTTTGACGACGAAGAAATTTTTTAATGATATTATGGATCGAAATTATAAGCAGACACTCCATTATATTGCCGTCGAGCAACCTACTGTCAACGAAAAATCTATTTGCCAGCTACCAGTCAATATTACCATCGAAGATGTCCGCTATTTTCCTACTGATGAACGTCAAACTTTCAGCATGGAATACAATATCGAAGGTGTCGATGTTTTGCCTGTACTTTCAGCACCTAAAGCCGATCGTTCTAGAGATATCTACAAAGACCATTTTAATACCAAATTATTCTTGTTTCCATATGACGACAAACGACTAGAGAGTGGCGATAAAGGGTTACAATCGGCGGCGGCTTTTGTCTATAAGTTTACCATGTTGTTGCTGTCTTATATCTGTATGAGAATACTACTAGAAAATAAGGCAGAAAACTTGTTTATTCCGATGGCGAGGCTCCACGAAGGCGACCCTAAACACCCTTCGCCATCTGAAGAATTTATGGCTAAACTTTCCAAAACATTATCTCACATTTTGAGTGAAAAACACCGCTCAACTTCTCAAGGATTTCGGATTAGAGAAAGAGTAGATAGTTTCCGTGTCCGTAACGGTTTGAGTTCCATGTATTCTATCCTTCCTAAAAAGTTTCGCTTCGACAATGTGCAGCTATCTCCAGAGTTGGATAAGTTAGCAATTATTGTCGTCTCCAGTCGGGATAGCGATGCAAGAAGAGGTAATCAAAACCGCTTCCAAAGACAAGCCAGCTTAATCGGAGAAGTTGTCGGAATTAACCGCCTAGATGACACCACAATTCAAGTCGAAATGCTGAAAACTTTTTCCGAGAATTACAGTGTCAGCCGCCTTTATACTGAACCTGTAATTCTTGAAGATGTCATGAGTCAGCTTTATCAGCAAGGATATCGAAATTTTGCATATATTTCCCAAGCACCTTACATGAGTACGCTGCACATTACCAAGACTGACGAAGATGAAGAAATGTCTTTCATGTCAAAAAAATTACTCCGAACTTTGAAGGGAGAACGCCGAGATATCAAAATTTATCCGATGTTTTTTGATAAATACTTTGTCCGCAGTTTCCTAGGTGATAAAGGAAAATCTTTTTACATTCAAGATACAATGGAACTGGAAAGCTTGTCTGCAAAAGGTAATCAGCAAGCTGTGATGTTTTTTAACTTGTTTAACGGGATTAAAGTCAAGCAGCCGGGAGAAAAAAACTTTTACAACGGCGTGATTTCCTACTCGACACTGTTGCATATATACGACGGCATTCTGGATGACCAAGACCTTCACCAAGGTTTGATATATGATGGTGAAATTAAAGATACTTTGCTGCATTATCTAACAATTTTCCACTTTTCTAGGTATGAAGCTTGCCACAATATTAGTTTAAAACTTGACCCTTACGAGCGGATTATTGGAGATAATTCGGTTGGTGCTTTATCTATTTTTCCTCATGCGGGCGGGAGTGCAGAGTTTAACTCGCTGGCTTTTTTGAATAAGGTAAGAGAAGTATTGAGCGTAACAAAGGGAGGTACAAAATAATGATAAGTGAAGATTTTGGACGGCTGTTTGAGGTTGGATTCAATATCGGGATTCTGGCATATATTAAAAAGGAAAAGCTAGCTCACAATTTTGGTGATTCCTACCGTCTGGATTTGCATAAGCTCAGTTTGCCAAAGATGACGGCGGAAATCGTCAGGGAAGCCAATCTGCTGGCTAGTTTAGATGCTGAAATAGTTGAGAAATGGAGTTTGTTCTTTGTCCAAAAAGGCTTTTTGGGTGGGTTAAATTTTTTCCGGGAGTACGTCAAATCTACTGGCTGGAATTTGCAGCGGTTGGAAATTGTGTATTGTCAGTGCAGTTTTAGTGATGCTAACAGTATCAGAACCTATAACAAGGGTGATAAAGAAGCGTTTAAAGAGCTATTATCTCAGTTGACAACTGCCAGAATTAGTTTGTCCGATGAGATTAACTCCTACATCCGCCGTTACAAGAGCAAAGGCGAGTTTTTGCAGGCTGATACGCTGATGCTGTTACAGCAGGGAAATGATTTTAGAATTCTCTGCGTTGATTTGTCTGTGTTTTCTCCGACGCTAGCTCCAAAACCGGAGGATATCAATGAAATAGAGGTGATTCGGAAATATTTGATGAGAGAAATTAGCTATTTGCGATCGAAAAGTGTGTTTTCTAATCTGCGGATGGATACCAGCACTTTAGGTGTGGATTTCTCAGAGGATTTAAAACGATTTTTTACAGCTTTTAAGTATAAGGATAAGGAAAGCACTAAGTTAATTCAGGCTGGTAGCTATGCTCACAGCTTTTATGGATTTCTGCAGCAAACAGGTATCCTTGGACAAGATGCGGAGGTTTTGTTTAATGTGGTTGGTTATGGCGATCGCAATATTAGCACAATTTCCCTACGCAAGGACAAACTTAAGCTGTTAGCAACTTGTGCTGAAATTTACCAGAATGAAGCGAAAGGTAAAGAGATTAGCGATGCTCGCAGCGAAGTTTTGGAGGTTATTCAACTAAACGCGGCTCGCAGTTTCAAAGAAGGCAGAAAATTTGTCGATTCTCTGTTAGGAATTGGGAAAAATGCCACTGAACCTGTATGTCATACAGAGAAAATCGACAATTTTGTTAATTCAATCGATATTATATCAGATAAACTGGCAGATGAATTGCAAATTGCTCGCGGTTTGCATTTGAGGAATGCTCACGCTGAATTGATTGTGAAAGCGCTTCAATCTGATGAAACTTATATCTTTTTGACGGGGAATCCGGGAATTGGTAAAACAACTGCGATCGCAAATTTCCTGAAAAGCCATATCGACGATGGTTTCTTATTCTTATACGTCAGTCCCCGCAAGCAAGTAAACTTGGATATTATCGAAAAATTCACAGATAAAAATACTCGTTTGCTGTGCGATAATCGGTTATTCTGTATTAACACAAACTCAGACATTATTGCAAGTAATGCTGGCCGACGTACAGTCAAGTACGCCTCGAATAGCCGTAGCGAAAACTTTGCCCAAAAAACGGTTAATTTTCTCAAATACAATCCAGAGAATCAGGTAAAAGAATACCACCAGCGACAAATCGCCAGAAAAAATGAAACCGTAATTGAACCAGCTAGCCTCAAAACTATGGGAGTGCTAAATAGCATTTGTAATGGAATTTATAGCCTGATTAACTGTAAAACTTCTAATAATATTGTAGCTACGGTTTCCATCCAATCTTTGAGAATGAAAGAAAATCGACAAAGTACCCTTGATTATTTAGAACAGATATTTCAAGATACTTATAACAAACGAAATAAACAAGTCATCTCCACCAAGATGCAAGAAATATCCAGCCGCATCAAACATATCTTCATTATGATAGATGAAATTACAGGAGATGACGGTGGTGTTCAGTTTTTAGCCGGAATTGCCAACATGGTTAAAAATCATGAATTGCACAAGCCACAGCACGGCTTTAATACTAAAATTATTGTAGCAGATGCTTCGATTGTTGACTCGGATGTGATTAAACAACACCTGGAAAATACATCGCCTGAACCAGATAAAATCTATTTCAAAAAATTATCTAAAAATTCGGATGTCATTGAACCTTTACAAGTCACTCCTTTTGAATTTAAACGGCTACCTGCAACGATAATCAATGCCAATTCCTACCCCGCCCGCAGTTTAGAGATAACTTACAAGGTATTTGTAGAAACTGTTAAATACAATGAAGATGCGTCTTTAAAGGAGGATAATGATTTAGTAAAACGGGTACAGTCTGAAATAATTCAGGATATCAATCAGCGATTGGTCAAAGCTGGTGTCGAACAAATTATAGTCTATATTCAAAATAAGCGAAGATTGGCAGAATTGATTGAGAAAATTCAAAAAGAACGAGAATTTAATCAGTTTGAAGATTATCTAGAAATTCATGCGAATATCTCGGAAGAGGAGAAAGCAAAAATACAAGAGTGCAAATATACAGCTAAGGTAATCTTTATGACTGCATCGGGAAGTCGCGGGTTATCTTTCCCGAAAAGTAAGCATATTTTAGTCGATATTCCGCGCTTCCAGATTGAGAAAAATCTGATGGAAGTGATACAGGTGATTTATCGGGGGCGCGGGGAAGATGAGTCAGGTAAAACCCTTGACGGTGAAGACAAGGAGTTGGTTTTTTACCTATCTGATACCGCAGTTTATTACGCTGATGATGCGGAACTTTCTTTACCAGAAAGCAAGTTGAGTTTGTTGAATTTATTGCTAATTCTGAAGACTGCGGTGATGACGCGAATTGTCGGCTACGGGAATTTAGGTAGGGAAAAGTTTTTGATGATTCCGATTGGTGGTAAGTCGGTTTCTGCGGTGGGGGATACTTTTAGTAACAAGATGTCTTCTCTAATTAAAACGCTGAAGAGCGAAAGCATCCGAGGAAATAGGCTGCTAAAGGAGGTTTATACGAGTTTAGAAGAGCTTTTGGGTCGTGGGGAGTTTGTTTTGACAAATTCTGATAACTCTCGTTACAAGGGCAATTCCTACCTGGAAATGCGGGATGATTTTAACAAGAAGTTTTTGGAGAAGTGCAATCCGTTAGATGGTTTGCTGAGTTATGATAATTTAGAGAGTGGTCATATTTGTGGTAGTTTGTTGGTAGTGCCTCTAGCTAAGCAAAATTTGCTGGAAAAATACCAGATGCGGCTACGCGAACAAATTCAGAAGTGTGTAGATAATCAGTTGCTGGAAAAAATGTATCGAATCAGGGATAGCGAGTCGTACCCGGAGAATGTACGATCGGCTATAAGAGGAGGTGCGATCGAGTTATTGCAATTTCTCAACAGCGATGTGGAGAAAACTCAGTATTTTGAAGAGCAGAGTCAGCAGTTCGATCGCTATTATGCCATACCGCTGTTTGCCTTCGTTAGCGGGGAGGAAATGCAGGAGTATTTTGCTGACAGTAAGCTGGAAGAACCGGAAGATAGGCGGTTTCGGGATATTTTGTCGGCTTATGTGCGATCGCTCTACCCTGTAGATAGTGTAATGCCGATCGGACACAAGTATCAAGACTTCCCGTTTATTGTGTTTAGAAGCTACAGCTTAGAGCAAAGTAGAGAAAAGATTTTTACAGATAAATATCTTTTAAGTTCCAACGAATTGAACGTGCTTAATTTAATTTTGTCGAAGCAGGTAAACTGAAACTTGTAGGGTGCGTCATACAATTTTAGCTTTTAGATTTTAGATTTTAGATTGGGAATCAAGCATGACTATCAGGGTTGGGAGTTTACCTACAGTTGCATTCTTGTTTGAAACGGCTATCAGTTAGCTTTCACCCTATCCGCACAGAAAATAAAACTCTTCTGACGCACCCTACTTGCTACTTCGTAACTTCAAACGGCGTGTATTTCCCCCCCAAAGCTTCGACGATGGCGCGAGTATTAGCCGACATCATTTTCACATAAGAATCTGCCTCGCTTCCGGTCGGTCCGATCGAATCCGAATAAAGTTGCTGCGCCGCCAATTTCACGCCCGCTTCCTCCGCCACTGTTCTAATCAGTTGCGGGTTAATTGTAGTCTCCGCAAAAATAGCAGGCACTCGCGCAGCTTTCACCGATTCTACTAACTTTTGCACGGTTTGAGCGCTCGGCTGTTCCTCGGTACTAATCCCGATCAAACTGTTAGCATCTCCCAATCCGTAGGCGCGGCTGTAATATTGAAAAGCATCGTGACTTGTGACTAATTTGCGCTGATTTTCGGGGATTGTTTTAATCTCTTGTTCGATCCAACTATCCAAACGTTTTAACTCTTCAGTAAGTTTCACAGCATTCTGCGTAAACTTCTCCCGATCTTCCGGCGACAGGTCGATTAGTGCATCCCGAATCGCTTCCACCATTTGAACTACATTTTCCACATTTCCCCAAACGTGCGGATCGGGTACGGTATTGCCTTGTTTATTCAGTAGCAAAGGCTTGACAACTTCCCCCACTGCTAATTTCCGCGCCTTAATTCCGGCGGCATTCATCATCCTAATTAATCCCGGTTCCAAATTGTAACCGTTATACAAAATTAAGTTAGCTTCTTCTAAAGCTTGAGAATCTTTTGGCACCGGTTCGTAAACGTGAGGATCGGTTCCCGGCTGCAAAATTCCTGTTAGCTGAACTTCGCCGCCCGCTACTCGATCGGTCAAATCCTCAATAATTGTGCTGGTAGCAACTACCTGGGGTTTAGCATCTGCCTCTGGAGAGAGGCGATTGGTCTGGGTTTGAGCGCAACTAAATAAACCCACAGTCAAAATGCCACAGGCAATAGTTCTAATCAAAAATACCTTGGACTTGTCCAATCCAGGGGCGGCGGTTTCAATCCCCGACTCACCGCGAAACTCCCCTTTATGGGATTGCTTCACAATTTCCGTCGGTTTTAATTCACATTTTGCACTCTTCTCCACCACAGGCAAGATGCCTGTTTCACAATCATTCAATATTCTGGTGGGGTGGGCCAATAGCCCCTCCCGATCGCGATAATTGAGAAGGGTGGAAGATATCAGTTTTAACCGACTTGAGATTTTCGCCGCCAAACCTATGGTTTGAGGGGTTTCTAGCTTGCACTGTCGCATTATCTACCTCTCCTGCGTTCCAGATTATTCCTATTTACCGATGATTTCATATTCTTTTCATTTTTACAGTAAACTGAATACAAAGGAGATATAGTCACCCCCATGAATACCGCCGCCTTGCCCAACGAGAATCCTTGGTCTAAAATGGTTTGCCACCTCAAAGACAGCGCTACGGACACTGAAATTATCGCTGTTAAGCACTTAGCAGTAAACTACCGCACGGTAGAGGCACTCAGAGATATCAATCTTTCCGTGAAACCGGGAAGGCTGACGGGTATTATTGGCCCCAACGGTGCCGGCAAAAGCACGCTAATTAAAGCAATGTTGGGCTTAATTCCCGCAGATCGCGGCACTGTTACCTGGGGCGAAGAAGCGATCGCCGATCGACTAGAAACAGTAGCCTACGTACCCCAGCGATCGCAAATTGACTGGAACTATCCCGCCACCGTTTGGGATGTCGTCATGATGGGAAGAGTCAGAAAAGCCGGATGGTTTCGCCGCTTCTCGGCAGCTAGCCGCCGCACCGCTGCCGATGCCTTAGAAAGAGTAGGCATGAGTGCTTACAAAGACAGACCGATCGGACAACTTTCCGGCGGACAACAACAGCGAGTATTTCTAGCTAGAGCCTTAGCCCAAGAAGCTGCTATTTTCTGCTTTGATGAGCCGTTTGTCGGCGTTGACCAAAAAACTCAAAATATCATTTTTGACATCTTCCACGAGCTAGCAAATGCCGGAAAAATTGTCTTAGTAGTCAACCACGACTTAGGCGAATCAATCACCAATTTTGACGATTTAATTTTGTTAAATACAGAATTGATTGCCGCTGGTTCCCGCCAAGAAGTGCTAACAAAAGAAAACCTTTACCGCGCCTACGGCGGACAAGTAATGTTCTTTGCCGGACAAGCAGCTTAATTAGCCAGCAGTCATTAATGTAGGAGTTACGCTCTCGATCCCGGTTTCTTTGATAATATTGGGTTTGGCAACGATAAATCTCGGATAAAACCGGGTTGCTTTGGTTGTTAGTCATTAATTAGCTGTTATTTTATCGTTTTATGCTACAAACCTTAATTGAGCCGTTGCAGTACGGATTCATGCAGCGATCGCTCCTAATTGCCATTCTCGTCGGCATCGTCTGCGCGATCGTCGGCAGCTACCTAATGGTACAGCGGCTGGCTTTGCTCGGAGACGCCATCAGCCACTCGGTTTTGCCCGGATTGGCGATCGCATTTATCCTCGGAGCAAACATCTTTCTCGGTGCTTTCATTGCCGGAGTTTTGAGTACAGTAATCATAGCTTGGATCAAAGCTCGATCGACAATCAAAGAAGACGCCGCAATGGGCATCGTATTTTCGGCATTCTTCGCCCTCGGCATCACCCTAATTACGATCGTCCAAAAAGACAACAAAATCGACCTCAACCACTTTCTTTTCGGCAACATCCTCGGCGTTACCCCCCAAGATGCGATCGACACAGCCGTCATAGTCGCCGTAGTCTTATTAGTTGTAGTATTCTTTTACAAAGAACTGCTATTTTACACATTCGATCCATTAGGAGCGCAAGCAACAGGTTTGCCAGTAAACCTGCTCAACTTCGGACTGATGGTACTCATCGCCCTCACAATAGTTGCCAGCCTCAAAGCCGTTGGCGTAGTGCTAGTCTTGTCCCTATTAATTACACCCGCAAGTACCGCCTATCTCCTAGTCACTCGCCTGCACCAAGTCATGATTTTAGGCGCAATAATCGGAGTTATTTCCAGCATTAGCGGAATGTATCTCAGCTACTTTTATAACTTACCATCCGGGCCCGCAATAGTTTTAGTTGCATCGGGGTTATTTGTGCTATCATTGCTGTTCAGTCCCACTCAAGGAATCCTCACCCAGCCCCGCACACACTCCGGTCAAATTCCTCCCATCTGGCGGGAATTAAAAAATTTAACTAAAGGCCGATAACAAATAACTTTGTAGTAACGCTTCAGCGCCGCCACTCTTTTTGTTAATAAGAATCTGCGTTAATCCCCGTGGATGTGCGGTTCAAAAAAGCCTCTTCAATTAATCTCCGTAACTGCGAATCGTCGGCTGCATCGAGATTTGGTAAAAACGGTTTTTTTTAGGAGTGCGAGAAAGCCAAAATGAGATGATACCGAATCGGGCGATCGCAACTGCGAACTATTGCTCAAAAAAACTGTACAATAACAAAAGTTAAAATTTCCAGCAAACAGATCTACTAAGTTAAAAAAACATGACCGTCAAAGTAGGAGACACCGCACCCGATTTTACCTTACCATCTCAAACTGGCACATCAGTCAGCCTCAAAGATTTTAAAGGTAAAAAAAACGTCATAGTCTACTTTTACCCCAAAGACGACACACCCGGATGCACCACCCAAGCTTGCGCTTTTCGAGATAGTTACGAAGTCTTCAAAGACGCAGGTGCAGAAGTCATAGGAATTAGCGAAGATACGCAACAATCACACCAGCAATTTGCCACCAAATATCAGCTACCCTTTACACTGCTGAGCGATACTGGCAACAAAGTGCGACAATTGTACGGAGTTCCAGCTACCCTGTGGATTATGCCCGGTAGAGTAACTTATGTCATTGACAAAGAAGGCGTTGTCAAGCATATTTTTGACTCCATGTTAGACTTCAAAGCACACGTTGCAGAAGCACTCAAAACTTTAGAAACCATCAAAAGTTAGATGGCGCGCGGGTGGCCAGAAACCGGGTTTTTTTACGAAAATGATTTGCTGTATCTAGCAGATTAGCTAAAAAACCCGGTTTCTTCGATATGGGCGCGGAAATCGCAATCTATTGTTTACAGGGTTTGATAAATCGCCCTTTTTTAGCTCAAGTCTATTGAAGAATATTGGACTGAGACTGGGATGCTTGATTGACAGGAGAAAATATTATACTAATTGTGAAAAATATTGATACATAGAAATTAGAGGTTCTCATCCGTAGGGAAACGGCATTGCCGTGCCCGGCCAGGAGTTAGGTTAATGTTTGTAGCAAAAGTAAAAAAAAGTATATATTGACAGGGTTTATATCGCTGTTGGATTTGCTTTTGTAGGGAGTGTCTGTTCAATTAGTTTAGTCCAGGATGCAGGGGAAGTCAGAAACCGGGTTTTTTTACGAAAATCCTTGCTGGGAACCCACATATTAGGTAAAAAACCCGGTTTCTTTAGTATGAGTGTGTAAGTCATGTATTTTTCTAGTGAATGGGAAAATTGAAAGCAGTTAAGATGGAAACCTTGGCTGCTTTTTTAAGTTTCCCTTCAATTAGTTTCGCCAGCGAGTGGGGAGTTGGGCCAGCAAATTTGGTGCGACCCTTGCGCCGATGCAGGTCAGTTTCCATTCAATTAGTTTCCCCAGCGAGTGGGGAGCACCAACACAGATTATCAAACTTGACCCCAGAGTTAACAAACTTTCCATTCAATTAGTTTCCCCAGCGAGTGGGAAGTGTCGCGTTGTTCAATCGATTGGGCTAATCTTAAGCCGGAGTTTACCATTCGCCTCAATTTCTATATCTACATGATGCCTTCCGCTTGATGTCGCAACAGCAACAGTTCCAAATAAGGCTCCGATACCAGCGCCAAATGCTGCTCCAACAGGACCACCAACTATGAATCCAAGAGCACCTGCACCTGCTGCATAAGCAAAAATATAGAGGGCAGAGTAGTTAAGCGCAGTAACCCCAGCAGAATAAGGGATGAATGCGCCTGTAGCTATATTTACCCACTCTCCCGATTTGTTCTTGTGTAACTCAAAAATGGTTTTTAACTTCTCAGGAAGGTCTGAATATCGATCGTAGTCTGTAATAACTTCAACTTGCTCACTTTGCTCCAAGGCTGTCTTTAGCTCACGATAAAACATTTCTGTATCTGAGAAAACTAACTTCCGCATACATTCCATTCAATTAGTTTCACCTCCATTCTACACCCCAGACAGCGCAAGGAGTCTAGAGGGAGAGCGCCGACACCCGCGACAAAAAATTAAGGAAGGGCCGAGGGACAGTTTTGGCAAGCTGCTGTATGTTAATTATCAGATAGATTTGCCCCATCGCTCCCTGAACAAATTCAGTCTGTGGGTGCAAAGATATATGGATAGCCCCCAAGTGCTTTCCCCGCCGAGTTTGGTAGAAAAACACCGACAAGCAGCGAAAGATTTAGTCGCGAGATACAGCTAGCTGGTAAAGACAGATTTTACCACTTGTTTGTAGTGAACACCTCAGTCGTGATTCTCTAAAAAACAAGAAAGGACTAACGTCCTTACTAAAAACTCGTGGTTCGTAGTAAGGACTTTAGTCCTTTTTTGCTAACGGCTTGCAGCCATTAACAATTAGCACTCAGCAATTATCTAGCTTTTCGCAACACTCGATTTTTCAGATGTAGCGCTTTCGGCAGTTTTGCCATTTTTGCTATTACCGTTACCGTTGCTGTGGCGCGGTTGGATAACTCCATAGCCGCCGTGAGTCTTTCGTTCGTAGAGTACGTTAATTTCGCCTGTTTCCACATTACGGAACATATAGAAATCGTGATCGATAATCTGCAATTGTTCCAAAGCTTCTTGCACAGTCATTGGAGGCATGGCAAAATACTTAGTCCGCACAACCTCAGCAGGAAGTTCGGGAGTTCGATCGCCAATCAGATCCGCTACTACAGGATGTTCATCAACTACCGTAACCGTTTTGGCACTACTTTGGGTCTTGTTGTCGTGGCGTTTTTCCTTAAATTTCCGCAGTTGACGAGCTATCTTGTCGGCAACCAAATCGATGCTAGCATAAAGGCTTTCCGTGCTTTCTTCAGCCCGAATCACGCTACCGTTAGCATAAATTGTCACCTCAGCAGTCTGCTTAGGATTGATCCTGGGGTTACGAGCCACCGATAGATGTATGTCCACTTCTGTAGTCAAAGTTTGAAAATGGCTAACTGCCTTTTCAACCTTTTGATTGACGTACTCGCGAATCGCATCGGTGATTTCTATATTCTTACCCTGGATAACAAGCTTCATAGAGCTCCCTCCCTTCTGTAACGTGGGTATATTTTACACAGTAGCACTATGTATTCTGGAAAACACTTATCTTCCAAATCTTTTATTATATGTTGACAATTCTTGATTTAAGCTGCGCCAATATTCCGTAAATACACTCTTGATTTTTTTCATGATTTCTCCTCTCATCCCTCAACAGTTAAATGCACAACCCTGCTTGCTCCTCGATTGGGGACAAGTGCCCTACTCCCAAGCTTGGGAAGTCCAGCAAAAACTCGTGCAAGAACGCCGGGTAAATCCAGATTTGCCCGATGTCCTGATTTTGCTGGAACATCCGCCGGTTTACACTTTGGGAATGGGAGCAAATTTGGAATTTCTGAAATTTGACCCAAGTCAAACTGGGGCGGAACTGCACCGAGTTGAGCGGGGCGGCGAGGTAACTTACCACTGTCCGGGCCAATTGGTGGGCTATCCGATTTTAAATTTGCGCCGTCACCAGCAAGATTTGCACTGGTATTTGCGGCAGTTGGAGGAAGTGCTGCTGGGGGTGCTGGAAGTTTGCGGGTTGAAGGGTTCGCGGGTTCCCGGTATGACTGGGGTTTGGGTGGATGGGTGCAAGGTAGGTGCGATCGGCATTAAAGTCAGCCGCTGGATTACGATGCACGGTTTTGCCTTAAATGTTTGTCCGGATCTCGCAGGTTTTGGGCAAATTGTACCTTGCGGGATTCCCGATCGACCTGTTGGAAGTTTAGAGCAGTTTATCCCGGGAATTGAGGTCGATCGAGTGCGATCGATCCTTGTCGCTGAGTTTGCTCGCGTTTTTGCAGTGGAAATTGTGCGATCGGAACTAATACCAATCTAAAAAAGCTTCCCGTAAGCACACAGCATTGCTCGCAGTATATCGTCAATGTGCTGTAAGTTCTACAGACTTTTGGCGTGCTTATGGGATACTTTTTCCTCAAAAAAGACACAGATTAGTAAGAAAGGATAGGGGTCTGACAAACTCTCTAGAAAAATTTAATAATACCCTGAGACAAAGAATATCTCGTCGGGTCAAAAAAACTCTTTAATTCTCTAAAACACTCTCCAATCACATTGGATATCTTTGGTATTTTATTCATGAGTATAACGCCAGTTTATCTATAAAATAAAACCCCTAATTATACTGACTATGCAGGACTACCGATTTTTAGGGAGATTCCTAGGCGCTCAATTAGACCTGCTACTAAGCCGAGATAATCTAAGTTTTCTACTCTCATCTCAGATGCTTTTTGCATGGGCTGCTGAATGTTCAACAGAGTGTGGTGCTTCGATCGCAATTTTACTATTTTTGCGCGATGATTGGCTGATGCACGCGATCGCCATTCACACATTTTGTGGCTCGAACTTGTTACTACCAGGTGATTAACTCGGTTCATGACGAGCGCCATTTTCACGAACTCAGGTTGAACTGTTGATTTTAAAAATTCACCATATCCACCACACAAGGATTGAGGGCAAATAAAAATGCTCTCGGCAAAGTAGCCGAGAGCATTTTTGAGCAGTTAAACTGCGTTTTGCTACAGATTTGCAACAATCATAGACCAGTCATAGACAAAAATCGCTCAAACCCTAAGCCGATGGTGGGATTTGAACCCACGACCGTTCGATTACGAATCGAATACTCTACCCCTGAGCTACATCGGCACAGACAATTTTGAATTATAGCACAACCTAACCGAAAAAAGCAACGAGTTGTAGAATTTAATTCAAAACTCCACAACTCCTAGCTCACCGACAGTTAAACGGTCACTTCCGCGTCAGTTGATCCCCCTCTGGCCCCGGAATAAACCAAGCCGCGCTGCATATCAAGCGTCAGCATAGTTCCGTCCCGAATTACGCGCGTGGCATTCTTTACGCCCACCATCACCGGGACGCCCAAGCGCAAACCGATAATCGCGGCGTGAGAAGTCAAACTGTCCTCCTCCGTCACCACACCTGCTGCTTTCCGAATCATCTCCACAAAAGCGACGCTGGTGTGTTCCACTACCAAAATTTCTCCAGGGTGGAAATTGCCTACATCCGCAGCAGTGCGAGCAACCCTGGCCATGCCACTCACCGATCCCAAACCGACACCGGTGCCTTTGCCTAAAACTGCTGTCACTACTTCAACTTTGATCAAATCCGTCGATCCGGCAACCCCTTGCAGAGTACCGGCGGTCATCACCACTAAATCTCCGTCGCACACTAACTCTTTTTCCTGGGCGACTGTCATGGCAGAGTGAAATGTCTGGCCGGTGGAGGGCAAATCCAGCACCAGCAAGGGTTTTACTCCCCATACTAATTGCAGTTGTCGGGCTACGTCTACGTGAGGAGTAACTGCCAAAATCGGAGTTTTCGGTCGGAACTTCGAGACATTTCGGGCTGTGGCGCCGGTTTTGGTCAGCGTCATGATGGCAGCGGCGTTCAATTGTTCGGAGATTTGGCTGACTGCTTGGCTGATACCGTTGGGGATCGATCGACCAATATCTTCTACATTCCTAATATTCCGCTTAATTCCTTCCCTCTCCATCCGCACCGCAATTCTCGCCATCGTCGCCACCGCTTCGACGGGAAACTTGCCGACAGCAGTTTCATTCGAGAGCATCACTGCATCAGTTCCGTCCAGAATCGCGTTGGCCACGTCGGAAATCTCGGCGCGGGTGGGACGGGGATTGTTGACCATGCTGTCGAGCATCTGGGTAGCGGTAATTACCGGAATACCGAGGCGGTTGGAGGTAGCAATCAGTCGCTTTTGCAAAATCGGCACGTCTTCGGCGGGTAGTTCCACTCCCAAATCCCCACGGGCGACCATCACGCCGTTGCAAAGGGTGAGAATTTCCTCCATTTGTTCGATCGCCTCGTGCTTTTCTATCTTGGCAATCACCGGTACTTGCTTGCCCGCACTGGCAATCAACTCTTTAATTTCGAGCACATCTTGGGGATTCCGCACAAAGCTCAGGGCTACCCAATCGACACCTTGGTCGAGGCCGAACATTAAATCTTTGCGGTCTTTATCAGTCAGCGCTTTAATTGACAGGTAAACTCCCGGAAAATTCACACCTTTGTTGTTGGAAAGTGGCCCGCCCACGACGACGCGGCAGTACAATTCCCGCGCCGCGCGGTCTACTTTTTCCACCAGCATTTCCACTTTCCCGTCGTCAAGCAGAATTACTGCTCCCTCTGGAACTTCGTCTGCTAGGGGGTCGTAGGTGACGGAAGAAATGAGCTCGGTGCCGGGAACCTGGCGGCTGGTGAGAATGAAAGGATCGCCGTTTTTGACAACTATAGAGCCTGTCTCAAAGCGCCCTAAACGAATTTTCGGGCCTTGGAGGTCTTGGAGAATGGCGACCGGCTGGTTGAGTTCAAAGGATGTTTGCCGGATTAAGCGAATGCTGCGCTGGTGGTCTTCTTCTGTTCCGTGGGAAAAGTTGAGTCGCAAAGTTGTGGCACCGGCTTCTATGAGCTGACGCAGCACTTGTGGGTCCGAAGTTGCTGGGCCAATGGTGGCGACGATTTTAGTCCGGCGTAGGGCTTTTGGCAATTGCATCAGCGGTGTTCTGGGGAGGCAGGTGGATTTCTTGTTTAAATTTCGGCTAACGTTTCATCTTTGCACTACAAGCAATGACGCTAGTCTCAAGTCTTAAAAATTTTGATAGTCGTCAAAAAAAAAGCAGGTATTGAACAATATATAGAATATCTGACTTTTTACCGATCGGTAATTTTTTCTTGGGGATCGCCCTTTTTTGCAAATTTTTCCGATCTCAGGCTTGACATAGATACAGACATACCCATTGATTTTGTTTCTTCTGCTGAGATCTTTTGGTTAATTTAGGACTGGTATCCTTGTACAACAGCAATACTTTGCTGTTTGTGCAGACGCTAGTGTCTGGCGATCGAACTCTGTTCTTTCATAAAACTTTACTATTGTCAGGCTTGTATCTTATACTACGCAAGTGTGAAATATTAAGGAGTCTTAACAAAGATGTCGGAGGCAGGACGGCCGCTGACAGTGCCGAAAGAGTTTCTGAGTCCTCCCGGTGACTTCAATCCGACACTGCTGCTATTTTTGAGTGCAGTAGTGATTATCGTGATTTCTAACTTGGGTTTCTGGTGTTGGGGATGGCCGCAGTGGTGCTGTTTTACGCTGAACGTGTTGGCTTTGCACATGGCTGGAACTGTGATTCACGATGCGTCTCATAATGCAGCCCATCGCGATCGCACAATCAATGCTATTTTGGGACACGGTAGCGCGCTGATGTTGGGTTTTGCTTTCCCGGTGTTTACGCGGGTACATATGCAGCATCACGCCCACGTTAATGACCCAGATAACGATCCAGACCATTATGTTTCTACCGGCGGGCCTTTGTGGTTGATTGCTGCGAGGTTTTTTTACCACGAGATTTTCTTTTTTAAGCGCAAGCTGTGGCGGAAATACGAATTATTGGAATGGTTTCTCAGCCGTTTGTTTGTGATCGCGATCGTGTATATCTCGATTCAGTACGACCATTTAGGTTACGTGCTGAATTTTTGGTTTTCTCCCGCTATGGTGGTGGGATTGGCATTGGGGTTATTTTTTGATTATTTGCCGCACCGTCCGTTTCACGATCGCGATCGTTGGAAAAATGCCAGAGTATATCCTAGTCCTATTCTAAATATCTTGATTTTGGGGCAGAATTATCATCTGATTCATCACTTGTGGCCTTCCATTCCTTGGTACAATTACAAGCCTGCTTATGAGGCTGTCAAGCCACTGTTGGATGAGAAAGGTTCCCCTCAAAGTTTGGGAATATTGGAAGGGAAAAAGGACTTTTGGAATTTTATATATGACATCTTTTTAGGGATTAGGCTGCATCACAAGAAAGCGTCTGATTGACAAAAAACCCGGCTTCTCAAAGAAACCGGGTTTTTTTATAATAAAAACTTTTAACGATATATTCCCAAGGCAGGTTTTGTACTGTATCAAGTCCTGTAAAAAATCAACCCACCTGTAATGGTGAGTTAACTTTTAAATCAAGCCCAAAGTGAATCTATTATTTTTCCCCAGACACCGCCACCGCTAAATTCCTATCGGGGCGCAAATTTTGAGCTCCCCGCAAATAAGGATGATAAATTTCAGTATGTGCCGGCCAGTTGACGTGAATTAAAAACCGAATGCAGCGTTCCAAAGCACCCTCAACGTGCATTTGCTGTACGTCCAACAAAGGAACATTACACCAGTGAGGACGTTCGCGGGCGATCGCGGCCGGAAACACAGCATCTAAATCGCGAGTAGCAGAAAACGTAGCACTAATAATTAATTCTGGATTAATATCATTTTTTGCTTCTAATTCATCTAACAATTCTCTCACCGCTTCTCGAATTGCTGCCACCGAATTCTCGCTAGCAGTAGTTGCCCCACGAATACCCCGCACTTGCCACTCCACGGAAATTTCCTCCATATTTTTGTTATTAGTCATTAGTCATTAGTTATTAGCCATCAGTCATACTCAATTAGGTTTAAATACCCACTTTATTTCTTAGTCCGCGCTTGAGTGGACTTCGTTTTTGTAGTTTGACCTCGAACTCGTAGGCGAAGCCAGCGCGAAGCACTTATGACGGGCGAAGCGCCACATTGGAGTTTGAGGTCAACACATTTAAATCGTCCAATCATCCAGCGGGTAACTAATGACTACTGACTCCTGACTAATGACTAATTTATTTAATCACGGCCGATACATCCACAGCGGCAAACCGCTAGTAGAAAGCTCGAATTCCAGCACATTATTGTAAGCTGAAAGCCCGGATATATCCAGACTACTCCCCAAGACGCGATTTAGGAAAGGTTTTTGTTTTTCTAGCGTGCAAGACTCGGTTTTTTCCGGGTCGAGGCCTGCGAGTTCGGCTGCAAGGCGGCGAGCGTCCTCTTCTGTTCCCAGTCGATCGACCAAACCCAATTCTAAGGCTTGCTGACCGGTAAAAACGCGACCGTCGGCAAAACTTTTGACTTTTTCAACAGCCAAGTTCCTGGCTTCGGCAACCGTTTCCACGAATTGCTGGTAGCTGGTGTCGATCAAGTCTTGCAGAATTTGCTGTTCCGGATCGGTCAATTCTCGATCGAATGCCAAGATATCTTTATACGGCCCCGATTTAATCACCTGAAAAGAAACGCCTACTTTTTCTAACAGCCGTTCTAGATTGTTGCCCCGGATAATCACGCCAATGCTGCCAGTAATTGTACCGGGATTAGCAACGATATGCTCGGCTCCCATGCCGATGTAAACTCCGCCAGAAGCTGAAATATTGCCGAAACTGGCGACAATTTTGACTTTTTCGCGCAAACGCTTGAGCGCGCTGTAAATTTCCTGGGAATCGCCGACTGTGCCGCCGGGGCTGTCTATCCGCAGCAGCAAGGCGGGAAATTTGCGTTCTTCAACGGTTTTGAGAGCTTCTAGGACTCGTTTACGGGTTTCTCCGGCAATGGCTCCGGTGATTTCGATACGGGCTATTTGTTTGCGGTAGCGGGGCTTGAATGGCCAAATCATGGGCAGTGTACAGGCAATGTTACGGATTTTTGTAGCTAACTCTTATAGTGTGCCTTATTCATCGGGGTAGATGTTGTGCCTGTGTTCGCAACAGGCAAGATGCCTGTTCCACCTTGATTTTGCGGAACAGGCATCTTGCCTGTTCATAATGGCCGAGATTTGTGCGATCGCATTTAACTCAACACCAATATATAATTGTAAAAATTGCTTAACAAAACTACATCATCCCCACGAGAATCAATCTCATCAATTATTTGGAGTCTCCGCCATGCAGCTAAAGCTTACCGATTCAAAACTGCCTTTTGCCCCGCTGTTGCTAATTGCGCCGTTTTTCCTGTGGGGAACCGCGATGGTAGCCATGAAGGGCGTGATGCCGCACACAACGCCGCTGTTTGTGGCATTCGTGCGTTTAGTACCTGCGGGCGTGTTGGTGCTGCTGGCGGCGGCATTCATGGGAAAACCGCAGCCGCAGGGTTGGAAAGCTTGGCTGTGGATTTCGCTGTTTGCTTTGGTTGACGCTACTTTGTTTCAAGGCTTTTTAGCCGAAGGTTTGGCGAGAACCGGTGCGGGTTTGGGTTCGGTGATGATTGACTCTCAGCCGCTAGCTGTGGCGATTTTATGTTTGTGGCTGTTTCAAGAAAAAATTGGTTTTTGGGGCTGGTTGGGATTAGTTATTGGCGTTGCGGGCATCAGTTTGATCGGGTTGCCCGATGGCTGGATTTGGGGGCTTTTTCATCCTGAAAACGCGCAGGTTTCTGCGGGTATCGAACAGTTGTTTCAGGGTGGAGAATGGTTGATGCTGTTGGCTGCTTTGTCGATGGCTGTCGGTACGGTTTTGGTGCGCTGGGTTTGCCGTTATGTTGACCCGGTGGTGGCGACTGGTTGGCACATGATTTTGGGCGGTTTGCCGCTGTTGGCAATTTCGGCTGCAACTGAGTCTGAGCAGTTTGTGAATATCGATTTTTCCGGCTGGATGGCGTTAGGTTATTCTACTGTGTTCGGAAGTGCGATCGCCTACGGTTTATTCTTTTATTTTGCTTCGAGTGGCAGTCTCACAAGTTTAAGTTCTCTTACCTTTCTTACGCCTGTATTTGCTTTGCTGTTCGGCAATTTGTTCTTGGGCGAAGTGCTCAATCCGCTACAATCGATGGGAGTGGGGCTGACTTTGGTGAGTATTTATTTGATTAATCAGCGGGATACTTTGGGTGAAAAGTTGCGAAAAGTGCGGCACGGTGAAGCGAGTGCAGAAGTTGAAGCAACAGGATTGTTAGAGTCGTCTGAGTTGAATTCTGTAGAATTACCCGTGCAGTTGCGGGTTAGCGAATTGGAATCAGAAGTGTAGCAGGTGGAAAAGTTTAGGCAAAATTGCCTAAACTTTTCCACTCGTCTTCTAAAGGAATAACAATTTTCTTGCTTTCAATATCTACTACAAAACTTGTCAAACTGGGATTGTGTTGGTAACAAGCCATCAAATCCTTATGCTTGCGATATTGTTTGGAAATGTCCCGATAATATTCAGGCTTTTTGGCGTCAATTGTAAAATCATGTTTCTTTACAAGCTCCTTATTTAAGGTTTCTAAACACTTTTTAAATTTAGACTTTTTGTTGTCTTTATAATACAGTGGCAGCAACCAACACTCAATAGAGTGTACTGATATAGCCCAAATGATTCGCTGTTGACATTGACTGTAGAAATATTCGCCAATTATTTCCTCTTTAAACTTTTCGATAACTTTTTTAATCAACTCTTTAGGAGTAAATTCGCCATTTTCATCTCGCTGTGGGATATCATAACCATGCTCTTCTGAAACATCAGTATCTATTTGGATAATTATATAGTCATTAAATTGAAACGCTTCTTGAAAATCTTTTAAATGGCAATAAGCAAAAACTTGACTCCAACTACCATAACCTTTAAATTTGTTTTCATCTTTTTTATCTCTTTCGGGTTGAAGCGGTCTAATATCTAGATCCGGATTCTTGAAATATCCTGCTAAAATATTTTCAATCACAATCTGGTCAGTCAATCCCTCTGTAATTAATCCAAAACTAATCATATTAAAAATTCTTAGGAAGCCCTCCGATATAGCCCCTCAAAAAAGCCTCGGATAATTTTACAGGTTCCTGTCCTTCGAGAGGTTCAGGTTTGAGAATGCGTCTAGCTTTAGTATGCCCTAATTGGTTGCGGTAGATCACAAACAGCCGCTGTTCATCATCATCTAAATCTAAACCGTCCAAAACTGCCGGGTTGTGGGTTGTAAAAATGACTTGTTTGTCGTGTTTTTTTGCTAATTCGACTAATTCTTGCATTAATCTGCGACACAATCTGGGGTTGAGAGAAGCATCAATGTTATCTATTGCAAAAAATTTAGGCGTGATATCGCTAATAAATAAAGCGAAATAAAAAAGCAAAAATAAAAACCCTTCATTAGAACTTTTTTGGTCAAAGTAAGTTAAATCTATATCTAAGTATCTATCTTTGATTTGAAGAGAGCTTTGAATATTTGATAAATTTGGAGGAGCTTCAAAATCTTGAAACCAATCTATCAGTTGCAGCTTTTTTTTTATTTCATTAATCTGCTGCTGGTTATCTGAACTCAAAAATTTTAAAAGTTTAAACAAACCTTCTCCATTAATGCCTAATGGTTGAATTTGACCTTCTTTTTCAAAAGTTCTTAAGGCTTGGTTTTCAGGAGAATAAATTATAAAATTATTGAGAAAAATTATCAGCAAAAATGATTGCAACTCTTTTGTCAATCTAGATAGTTCTTGTTTGGAAAAATGCGTTTCTTCATCTAATAAAATAGAGCGGAGTTTTTCTTCACCACCGTATTTGTTAACAACAATCTTAACAGCATTTTTTAGAGAGGTTTCAATGTCACTCAAAAAGTTTTTACTAACCCACTGAGAATAGGGAGAATTATCATTTTGTAAAATACAACTGAATGGTTGTACCTCATTCCCTCTTAACTCAATTTTGATATCTTTATCCAAATTCTCCTTTTCAAAAGCCGATCGCATAAATTGGGGTTCTGTAACTCTGATGCCCCGAGAAGCTAAAAACTCGTTATCCAGCTTGTCATCAGCCGCAGCAGAAGCAAGGGCGATCGCCTCTAGGATATTACTTTTGCCGCAGCCATTTTCACCGATCAATACAGTTACTTGTCCTAATTCTAGCTTCAGCTTTTGAATCGACTTATAATTTTCGATTCTGACTTCTCCAATCATAATTCAATCCCATATAATCTTAGTGTACTCATTGTATCTCCGATCGCATGAATCTCAAAGAACGCTTGCACAGCCATCTGATTCAAATTGTACGCGATCGCAACCCATACCTCGCATCCGAAGGGCATTTTTATGTTCAGCAATACATCCGCGAACAGTTGGCACAGTGGGGAACTGTAAAAATTGACGATTTTTCCGTGCGCGGGCGAATTCATCACAATTTGATTTTGGATTTACCCCCCCTCAGTCCCCCCCTTGCTAAGGGGGGGAAGCAAGAAGAATCACCCGTTGCTAAGGGGGAGAAGCAACAAGAACCACCCCTTGCTAAGGGGGGGAAGCAAGACAATCTGGATCTTGAAAAGCAGATTAAGAAGCGGTTGCCGCCGATCGTAATTGGTGCTCATTACGATACTGCACCCGGATCACCTGGGGCCGATGATAATGCTACTGGTGTTGCTGTTTTGCTGGAACTCGCAAGGGATATCGCATCTGCGCCGCTCAAATATCCTGTGCAATTAGTCGCCTTCGATATGGAAGAATACGGTTATTTGGGAAGCAGCCATCATGCAGCTAAATACAAGCAACAGCAAGAGTCAATCCGGTTAATGATTTCTTTGGAAATGTTGGGTTATTGCAACCATAATCCTAATTCTCAAAGCTATCCCGCTGGCTTGAAATATTTTTATCCAAATAGTGGCAATTTTATTGCTTTAATTGGCACTTTGCGGACGGTTCCCGATTTGATTAATTTGAGTGGGAAAATTCGCAAGTCTGGTCAGCCCTGCGAGTGGCTGCCGGTGCCAAATCGAGGTTTAATTGTGCCGGATACTCGCCGCAGCGATCATGTGCCTTTTTGGGATAATGGTTATCCGGCTATTATGGTGACTGATACTGCTAATATGCGAAATCCGCATTATCATCGAGAAAGCGATAGGATTGAGACTTTGGATTTGGATTTTCTGGCTGGTGTTTGTCAGGGGTTAGTCAAGGGTATTCGACATCTATAATTAACATGATCGAGCGCCTGCTAGTTTGAGCGACCAGAAATTATGAATTTTATGACCCGAAGTTATGACTTTTATGAATTGACTCGAACAGAAGTTGGTTGAATAATTGTAAATTAATCAAGCAAAAATTACAAAAAAAAGAGATATGAATCCTACTTATCCCGATCGCACTCGCTGGCAATTCTGGATCGATCGCGGTGGCACTTTTACCGATATTGTCGCCAAGAGTCCCGACGGTAAGTTAGTCATTCACAAGCTGCTATCGGAAAACCCAGAACGCTACACCGACGCCGCAGTTCAAGGAATTCGCGACATTTTGGGAATTGCCGCAGATGTTCCCATACCCGCTGCACAAATTGAAGCGATTAAAATGGGGACCACTGTGGCGACAAATGCTTTGCTGGAACGAAAGGGCGATCGCACAATTCTGTTAATTACTAAAGGTTTCGGCGATGCGCTGAGAATTGGCTATCAAAACCGCCCCAATATTTTCGCGCGTCACATTATCTTGCCCCAGATGCTGTACGATCGAGTTATTGAAGTTGCGGAACGCTACAGCGCTCAAGGTGAGGAGTTAACTGCTGTCAATCCCGACTTTATCCCGTCTCTGCAGCAAGCATACGATGAGGGAATTCGCAGTTGTGCGATCGTATTCATGCACGGCTACCGCTACTCGGAACACGAAAAACAAGTTGCTAAAATAGCGAAAGAAATTGGCTTTACTCAAATTTCAGTATCTCACGAAGTTAGCCCGCTGATGAAATTAGTTTCGCGGGGAGATACTGCGGTTGTCGATGCTTATTTATCTCCGATTTTACGGCGTTATGTCGAACAAGTAACCAGTCAGTTAATCGAGGCAGATTCCGGGAACGAGGGATTATTAATGCCCAATGCCCAATGCCCAATGCCCAATGCCCAATTCCCTAAATTAATGTTTATGCAATCGAACGGCGGCTTAGTGGACGCGGCACAATTTCAAGGAAAAAACAGTATTTTATCCGGGCCTGCTGGGGGAATTGTCGGTGCAGTTCAAACGAGCAAAAAGGCAGGTTTTGATAAAATTATTACCTTTGATATGGGCGGAACTTCCACAGATGTTGCCCATTTTAACGGCGAATACGAACGCGAATTTGAGACAGAAATTGCTGGGGTGAGATTGCGATCGCCCGTGATGGCAATTCACACTGTAGCAGCCGGGGGCGGTTCAATTGTCTTTTTTGACGGGGCTCGCTACCGCGTCGGGCCGGAGTCTGCAGGGGCCAATCCTGGGCCTGCTTGCTATCGCAAAGGCGGCCCCTTGACGGTGACTGATTGCAATGTGATGTTGGGGAAAATTCAACCGGATTTTTTCCCGAAAGTATTTGGATTGAATGGAGATTTGCCGATCGCCCCTGACGTAGTAAAGCAAAAATTTGGGCAATTAGCGGGGGAAATTGGGGGCGAGAGGACGGCCGAAGAGGTGGCGGAGGGTTTTTTGGCGATCGCTGTGGAAAAGATGGCAAATGCTGTCAAAAAAATCTCCCTTCAGCGCGGTTACGATGTTTCGGAGTATACATTGTGCTGTTTCGGCGGTGCGGGCGGCCAACACGCTTGTGCGATCGCCGATGCTTTGGGGATGAAACGGGTATTTATTCACCCTTATGCGGGTGTGTTGTCCGCTTACGGTATGGGTTTGGCTGATGTGCGGGCTATTCGCGAAAGGGCGATCGAGCAACAATTAAATGCCGAATTATTAGCTGATTTGCATGATATTTTAACCGAATTGGAGGCTGAGGGGAAGAGGGAATTGAACCGCAGAGGCGCAGAGAACACAGAGAATGAGTCAGAGGTTTTAGTTGTTAGCAAGTTGCGCTTAAAATATCAGGGAAGCGACTCGGTTTTGGCGGTCAATTTTGCTGACAATATTGAGGTCATGCAGGCTGAATTTGAAGCAGCCCACCGACAGCGTTACAGTTTTATTATGCCAGAAAAACCGCTGATTGTGGAAGCGGTTTCGGTGGAAGTTGTAGAAAGAATGGATGTGCCGGAAGCATCCACAATTTCCCCCTCTGGTGGCAGGGGCATCTTGCCTGTGCAACCAATTTCAACGGTGCAAATGTATGTGGCTGGCGGGTGGCGGGCAACGCCTGTTTATCAGAGAGACGATTTGCGATCGGGCGACTGCATAGAAGGCCCTGCTATGATTGTTGAAGCTACGGGAACTAATATCATAGAACCGGGCTGGGAAGGGGAAATCACGGAAAATAATGATTTAATTTTGAACCGCAGATGCACGCAGATGGACGCAGATAATATCCGCGTTCCTTCGGGTTTATCTGCGATTAAATCCGATCCGGTTTTGCTGGAAATTTTTAATAATTTGTTTCGGGCGATCGCGGAACAAATGGGCGTCACATTGCAAAACACAAGTTCTTCAGTCAACATCAAAGAACGTCTCGACTTTTCCTGTGCAATTTTCGACAAAAACGGGCAATTAGTTGCCAACGCGCCGCACATTCCCGTACATTTGGGTTCGATGAGCGAAAGCGTTGAAGCTTTAATTTTAGCACAAGGCAATGCGATTCAACCGGGCGATGTTTATGTTTCTAACAATCCCTACAACGGCGGCACACATTTACCAGATATCACCGTTATTACTCCAGTATTCGATCGGGATTCCTCCCTTCCTTTGTTTTATGTGGCATCGCGGGGACACCACGCCGACATCGGCGGCATCACTCCCGGTTCCATGCCTCCTAACAGTACAACAGTAACTGAAGAAGGTGTATTGCTCGACAATTTCCTGTTAGTAAGCGAGGGCCAGTTTCGAGAAAAAAAATTACTAGAAATTCTGACATCTGGTAAGTTTCCTGTCCGCAATTTCCCTCAAAATCTAGCCGATTTGCAAGCACAAATTGCTGCTAACAAGCGCGGCGCAGAAGAACTTCTCAAGATGGTAGAACATTATGAATTAGAGACTGTGCAAGCTTATATGGGCTTCGTACAAGACAATGCTGAGGAGTCGGTGCGGCGGGTAATTGATGTTTTGCAAGATGGCGAATTTACTTATCCGATGGATAGTGGCGGACAAATTAAGGTAGCGATTACAATTGACAAATATGCGCGCAGTGCAAAAATAGATTTTACTGGCACTTCTGCTCAACAATCCAACAATTTTAATGCTCCCGCAGCCGTGTGCAAAGCGGCTGTTTTGTATGTTTTCCGCACCTTGGTAGATGACGATATTCCTCTAAATGCGGGTTGTTTGAAACCTCTCGAAATTATCAATCCCGAAGGCTGTATGCTGAATCCTCGCTATCCAGCGGCGGTAGTGGCCGGAAATGTGGAAACATCGCAGAATATTACCGATGCTTTGTATTGTGCTTTGGGAGTGATGGCGGCTTCTCAGGGAACTATGAATAATTTTACCTTTGGAAATCAGCGCTATCAATATTATGAAACTATTTGCGGCGGTTCGGGCGCTGGTGCAGATTTTGATGGTACGGATGCGGTTCAAACTCACATGACTAATTCGCGTTTAACTGACCCAGAAGTATTAGAATGGCGTTTTCCGGTGTTGTTAGAAAATTTTGCAATTCGGGCTAATAGCGGGGGGAATGGATGTCATCGCGGCGGTAATGGAGTTGTGCGGCGGGTGCAGTTTCGGGAGGCGATGACGGCGGGCATTTTATCGGGGAGGCGGGTGATTTCTCCTTGCGGTTTGAATGGGGGTGCAGCGGGGAAAGTTGGGCGGAATTATGTTGAAACGGTTGATGGAAAAGTTGAAGAATTGGGGAGTACGGCGACTGTGGAAATGCAGCCGGGGGATGTCTTTGTAATTGAAACTCCCGGAGGCGGAGGATATGGTTTTCCTAGCGGGGTTCACCGTTGATAGCCTTCATCTGCTGGTAAGTTTTGTTGATTGGCTGCTTGTCTGGAAATATAATTGCAGCGTTGATATTCTTGGTTGCCCGCACATTCCTTAATTCTAATAAACTCAACGTCGTGTTGGGAACATAATTGGAGTAATTCCTCCCACAAATCTACGTTAGCAGTAGGTTTCTGTTCGCTATTTTTCCAGTTATTAGCTTGCCAGCGCAGCGCCCAATTGTTGGCAATAGCATCTACAAGGTAGCCGTTGTTATTGTATAGCGTCACTTTACATCTTGTTTTGAGTGCTTTCAGACCTTCAATTGCAGCAAGAATATCCATACGATTATTTGTAGTTAACTGAAATCCCCCTGATAGTTCCTTGCGATGATTTTCATACAGCAAGATTGCCCCATATCCGCCAGCACTGCTCGCCGTAGTTATACCACGAGTATAGATGCTAACTTGTTTCAAGTTGTTCATGCTTGTGGACTTCTTCATGGAATACAAACATTTGGCGATATTATATAATTAATTAACTTAAATATCAACATAATTTTCCAGCACTTGCATCAAATGTATATCGTGTTGTAGAATCGGGTTGCACCAGCATTTATTCTCCAAACCTTTCCAGAACAATTGTGCAAACACCTAATTTTTCAGAACTCAACCATCCTGTAGTCAAATCCCTGTTCCATCACAGCGACCAGGAATTATTGACTCTGTTTCAAAACCATCCCGATCAGGGTCGCTTCTTCACGGCGATTTTTTGCCGCTACGCTCAAATTGTCCACTCCCTGATTCGCCATTCCGTGCGATCGCCCGTACAAGGAGATTACCTATTTGCCCACACTTGGCTGCACATCTATCACGAACTCCGAGGCCTCGATTTGCGCCGCGAAGTCCAAGAGTCTGATGGCGGAAATCTCAGTCTCCAAAACTGGCTGATTAATGTCACTGCCGTCTGCATAAATCAAGCTGAATTGCCCCCTGTTGAGTCCATTCACTACTCTTTGCAATCGGCTCCGCCTCCCCTCTGGTGTTACGTCAAACAAGCCTTAGAATTGTTAGCGCCCCTGCCGCGTTTAGTCGTGTTAATGGCTCAGACTTTCCGCTGGAGCGAAACTCGAATTGCCGCTTATTTGCAAGCAGAAGGCGAAGCTATTTCCCCCGCTCAGGTAAAGGCTTTGCTGCAAAAAGGATATCAAAGTTTAGAATCAAACTTGCCGGAGGATATTCGGGCTATTTATCTAGATGAAAATCTCGATTATCAAGAAGCGCTTGTCTAGTATAGCGATCGAGGTTGTGGTTTCTCAAAAACCCGGTGTTTTGAAAATACTGGGTTTTTTAGGTATCATGTATAGTGGCATATCCTCCGTCGGCACCCTACATTTTGATTTTTTCTGTAAGTTGTAATCATCTATTTTAGTTGAATACAAGCAATCCAAATATAAGAGGTGGAAATGGCTGTTTATCAAGTTCGGTTGGTGAATGAGGCTCTGGCGCTCGATCGCACGATCGCAGTTCCAGACGACCAGTATATCTTAGATATGGCAGAAGATGCCGGCATCCGCTTGCCGAATGGATGCAAGCAAGGAGAGTGTTCTGCTTGCGTTGTCAAACTGCTGAGCGGTGAAATCGACCAAAGCGAACAAAAGTTTTTGAAGCCGTCAGAATTGCAAGCTGGCTACGCTGTTACTTGTGTGGCTTACCCGCTTTCTGACTGCACTTTGTTAACGCACCAAGAACAAGTTTTGTATCAAACATCTCTCTATTTGAAGTAATACGAAATCGGTTTTTTACCATCTTTTTTTCTAGTCTCTTAGAAATGGATGGAAGTTTGTATAGAACCCATTTGATATCTTTTAGCCACTCGGTGGTTACTCACTCGCTTGTGATGTGAGTAGGGTCGATGTTACGCGAACGGTCAACATGGATGCTTGCAGCTAGTCGTTTGAGCATTAATCGGATAAAACAAAGCTTGAGCTTGGCATTGGCGCGCTCAAGTGTGCGGTCAAAATTTTTGACCAAGCTTTTACATCTTTCCACCCAAGCGTTTGACCTCTCAATCACCCATCTAGCTGGGATTGGCACAAATCCAGATTGTCCCTTAGCTTCCTTTTCGGCTTTCGATGGCTTAGCTGAGAGTTGAAATTGGATTTTGGTCATGATCTGGGGGTAAATCTGCTCCAAGGCTTGGATAATTTTCTCAGGATGATAGCCATGATCTACCAAGATGGTTATCTTAGGCAGTTCCAACGGTTTAGATTTAAAGTAATCAATGTTTTGCGCGAGCATTTCAATCAACCCTTGGTCATCAGATACATTAGCTTTGGTGCAGTGAGTAAAGAAGGGGAAACCCAATATATCCACTGCTAGATGTCTTTTAATCCCATTGGTCGCTTTGTAAAAACAAAACCCTTTCGACTCAACACTGGCATTACAAGTATTTTTCACCGCTTGTGAGTCAATCATGATTAGAGTCGTCCACTGTGGTTTTTTTTGACTTGTTCGCGCACTCGTCCATGTAACTCCGTCATGATCCGAGCGAGGATAGCATCTTCACACCACTGCTTGTAATGCCAGAACACTGTCGAATAGGGCGGTAAATCTTTGGGTAAATCGCCCCAGTTGCAACCATTCTTGAGTTGATAAAATATCCCGTTCAGAATTTGCCGCTTTGTCCACACCGGAGGTCTTGTTTTCTTCTTCGTCGGCAATAATGGCTCAATAATTTCCCACTCTTTGTCTGTCACGTCACTTGAATAACCCATTTTCCCCCCTGACCTGCTTCAATCCAAATAATTCTACCTTACTCGTCTAAAAGATATCAAATGGGTTCTATAGGAGCGAATTCTGTTCCCCGATAAAATGTTTATCAAAGCAGATTTGGTGTCATGTAAGGTGCGTGACTCTCCAGCATCTCGCTGTTAATTGAGTAACTAAAAAGCCACGCACCCTAATGAGTATAGATAAACCCACCCTTATAAATTCAGCAATTGTAGAATCCGCTTCATCGGAATTTCCGCCCAATCCAAGCGGTAATTAAGTTCGTAGGCTAGCTCGCCAACCGCTTTTTCCAAAATGTAAGCATCCAACAAAACTTGTAGTTCCGGTATAGATTTGGGCAAGAAATTGGCATCGCCTGCTGTTACCAAATAGCTGTTAAGAAAAGTCAGGCTGACCCAGCGGTGCCAAACGTTCGCCCACTGCTCCATCTCCGGGAGATTTTCCGGGCGAATCATGCCACTTTCTACTTCATTGCGGAGTGCCAAAGTAACAGCGTAACTTATAGATTGCAGCATTCCCGCAACATCTCGCAGGGGCGACCTCTTCATGCGCCGCTCGCTTAACGGTCGATTCCGTTCTCCTCCGAAATCAATAATTACAAAGTCTTTGCCTGTATAAAGAACTTGCCCGAAATGAAAGTCCCCGTGACAGCGAATTCTATCGGCCGTGATTCTCAAGTTCAAAATAGACTTGAAACGTTCCATGATCAACTCTTCGCGGTTGAGGAGTTTTTGCGCCGATTTTTGTATTTCTGGCGGCAGTTTGGACATCCGTTTTTTCAGCTCCAGCAAAGTTCTTCCGGCCAGATTTCTCATGTATTGATAAATGGAACGCTGGTAAAAGGAAGTGAAGTTTTCTGGGGCAAAAGCGGGATTTTCTGTGTCAGCAGCTAAAGCGAGGTGAAGTTCGGCTGTCCGCTGACCTAAAAGTTCGGCTGATGCTAAGTAAGAGCCGATGAGTTCGCGAGCTAATGCCGGAATTTCTAGCGATAAATCTGCTACTAGCGAGTTTTGCTGCCGCTGGGTTTGTCCGGTCAAAGCGTTCGGCAAATAATTTTCGGGGGCAGTAGATAAATTCTCGCCGGAATGCTTTGCTTCTACTGTCATTACTTGCTCGAAATAGTCGCGCAGCGTGTCTAATGTATAAGACCAAGCATCTACGCTGTCGGGGATTAAATTTTGTAGTATTCCGACTGTAAGGACTTGTTTTGCTGGTGTGTGATATTCCAATGCTCCGGCAATTGGAGCGTAGTGTTGGATCGAATTGCGCTCTGTTAAAAAGCGCCCGATTTCTAATTCGGGGTTGATTCCTTCCTCGACTTTTCTCAATATTTTCAGGACGAAGCGGTCGCCGTAACCTGCGGATGTATTGCTTTGTTCTTTTTTGAACAGGTGAGGGTCGAGGTGCGATAAATCTTGTTCTGAGCTGAATGCACGGTCGGCAATTCCTACGAGTTGACCTGCAACACCTCTGTAACTGCGAGAATTGCCGATCGCCTCCAGCAGGGCGCTCAGAAAACCTTTCTCCCCAGCAGCATCAAATAGTACCCCGACTTCCTTGTTGGTTTCTGGGAACTGCAGGCGCGCGATCGCCCGATCGTCCACATCGCCTTTTATTTCTTCCCAACCTAAAGGCAAAACGTAAGTTTCCGGCATACCTTCAGTATAATTCAACTGCAAAAACAGAATGTAAACTTTAGATTCCTCCCCGGCAATATCTTTACATTCAACAGGCACAACTTCACTTATTTCTAAAGATTGAATTATCCTGTCTGTACCGCTAAACCAGCGATTGCGCCGCAGGTATCCCGGCAAAAGATTGAGCAGCATATCACTTAACTGACTTGTAGCAAAAGCAGTTTTCCAATTGCCGATGACCGCCAAACTAGGCAAGTCTGTATGAGAACCGTGCAAGGAAAGATCTTCGTGTTTAACAGTAAGAGTAAACCAGTAAAACGTGTGAGGACTCAAGCACAAAAAGTAAGGCAACTCGCCAACGGCAGGAAACTCTGTGCGGCCGAAAATTTCCACCGGAACAGCACCTTTAAAGGGCGCCAGGTCTAATTCTGCCGTCTGGACGAAGCGCGACAAATTAGCCACTACGAGGATGTGTTCGTCTTGATAAGTGCGTACAAAAGCTAAAACTTTGCGGTTTTCCGGGTACAGGAATTCGCAAGTTCCGCGACCGAATGCTTGGAAGCGCTGCCTAATTGCAATTAGGCGTTTCATCCACCACCAAAGAGAACTCGGATTCGCCCGCAGCGCTTCCACGTTAATAGATTCGTAGTGATATTCAGGGTCAACAATTGGCGGCGCGTAAAGCCGTTGCGGGTTAGCACGGCTGAAACCGGCATTGCGATCGCCGCTCCACTGCATCGGAGTTCTCACCCCGTTGCGATCGCCCAAATAGATATTGTCTCCCATACCAATTTCATCGCCGTAGTAAAGCACCGGCGTACCCGGAAGAGACAGCAGCAAAGCATTCATCAACTCGATGCGGCGGCGGTTATTTCCCATCAAAGGAGCCAAGCGGCGGCGGATGCCCAAATTAATTCTCGCCTGAGTGTCTTGAGCGTAAACCCGATACATATAATCTCGGTCTTCATCACTCACCATTTCCAGCGTCAATTCATCGTGATTCCGCAAAAATAATGCCCACTGACAGTTATTGGGAATCGGCGGAGTTTGCTGGAGAATGTCGCTAATTGGGAAGCTATCTTCCATATACAAAGCCATAAATAAACGCGGCATCAGCGGAAAATGAAAGTTCATGTGACATTCATCGCCGGCCGCGTAATATTGAACTGCATCCTCCGGCCACTGATTCGCCTCAGCCAGCAGCATCCGGTTCGGGAATTTCTCATCTACGTGCTTCCGCAAGTGCTTCAAGAATACGTGAGTTTCTGCCAGGTTTTCGCAGTTAGTACCTTCGCGCTCGTAAAGGTAAGGCACCGCATCCATTCGCAGTCCGTCTACTCCCAGCGCCAACCAGAAATCTACCACATCTAAGATGGCTTGGCGGACGGCCGGATTGTCGTAATTCAAATCGGGTTGGTGGGAATAAAAACGGTGCCAGTAATAAGCTTTTGCTACCGCATCCCAAGCCCAATTAGATGTTTCAAAATCTTTGAAAATAATCCGAGCATCTTGATATTTTTCCGGCGTGTCGCTCCACACATAAAAATCTCTTTCGTTACTGCCTTTCGGGGCGCGGCGCGCTCGCTGAAACCAAGCGTGCTGATCGGAAGTGTGGTTGACAATTAACTCAATAATGACTCGAATTCCCCGCTGGTGCGCTGCTTCTAAAAGGTCTTTAAAATCCTCTAATGTGCCGTAAATCGGGTTGACGGTAGTATAGTGAGATGTATCGTAGCCGTCGTCTCGGAGCGGCGAGGGAAAAAATGGCAGTATCCAAATTGCTGTTACTCCCAAGTTTTGCAGGTAATCCAGTTTTTCGGTCAGTCCTCTAAAGTCGCCGATCCCGTCTGCATTGCTGTCTGCAAAAGCGCGAACTGGTACTTCGTAAATAATCGCGTCTTTGAACCACAACGGGTCGTTATTTAACATTGAGTTTGGCATGATTTGTAGCGATAATTGGTCATTGGTAATTTGTACTTAAAATTTGGTAATTGGGATTTGTTAGTTCCCATCCAAACCGATAAATCATAACTCATAATTTGACCGCAATTCCTCATGCCAGCGGCAGACTGTTAATCGTAATTTATTAACGCAAAACTTATAACTTCTTAACTATAAAATCTCAACAATCTGTTTTGCTATTTCGGATACAGTTCACAATCCGGGTACTGTGCTAGCTACCGATGCGCGGTAGTGCCCACCCTACCAAGGCGTGTCAACTTAAGCCTGAAACCCCTCTGTATCTCTTGCTGGTAGCCCAGTCTAGATCCCCCTAAATCCCCCTTGATAAGGGACTTTGAGAACACTCTTGTCCCCCCCTTATTAAGGGGGACTAGGGGCGAGCGAGCCCTTGTTGACACTAAGCACACCCTACAGACTCAGGATTAGGTGCGGTATTTACTACCTGTCGGACGGTTGCCACGACAGTACAGTACCTTGACGTTGATTACTAATTTTCGTTACATTAGTTTACATAAAGCAACAAAAGTTAAGGAAAAATCAAAAATGGCTATTGTAATCGCTCTTTTAATCGTCGGTTGGGTCGCTGCCTCAGTAATTGGCACTCAAGCATATTTCCTGGGCGAACAGTCAAAGCCTATCCACGAGCGGAATTGGAACGATGAATCTTTTGAAAAATTGGCTGTAGCAATCACAGCAACAGAGATGGATTACAGCGTTCGCGTTCCCGCCTACAGCATGGATGCTTACGGCAGCCGCACCATCTCGAATTCTTGATATCAAGTAACAGGTTTCACCATTTTCAATAACAGGCAAGATGCCGGTTCCTAATTTTCAATAACAGGCAGGATGCCTGTTCCACAAGAGAATTGATGGTTTGTGGAACAGGCAAGATGCCGATTCCTAATTTTTAATAACAGGCAGGATGCCTGTTCCACAAGAAAATTGATTGTTTGTGGAACAGGCATCTTGCCTGTTCCTAACTATTCGGCAACTACAAACTCTTACCTGTCAGCGCTGGGCGAGACTCTTTTTTGCGAAATTGCAAAGAGTTATTTTCACAGTCGATCGCAATTGTATCTCCCTCCACAAACGCATTTTCCAGAATCTTGTTAGCCAGCGGGTTTTCCAGCTCCCGCTGGATAGCGCGTTTCAAGGGACGAGCGCCGTAAACCGGGTCGTAACCGACATCTGTGATATGGTTTTTCGCCGCATCCGACAGTTCCAAAGTGATTTTTTGCTCGGCCAACAACCGCTCGATCCGCTTCACTTGGATACTGACTATTTGCCGCAGTTCGACCTTGCTCAAAGTGTGGAACAAAATTATCTCGTCCACCCGATTGAGAAATTCGGGCCTGAAGTGCGATCGCAGCGCTGTCATCACCCGTTTTAACATCTGTTCGTACTCTTGGTCTGTCTCCCGTTCTTGAGTCAATAAATTTTCATTTTCACTCTTGTTTTCCGTCTTGTTTTCACTCTTAGTTAGAGTATCAACATCAACTCGCTGGGCTGACACCTCAACAGTACCATCGGCAGCTACTTTATAATCTGTCTTTTGACTTGACAAATCTTTCGTTTCCTGCTTCTTACTAGCAGGTTTTTTGACGGTTTTTTCCTTCTTAGTAAACACGTCTAAAATGTGGTCGCTGCCGATATTGCTAGTCATCACAATTACGGTATTTCTAAAGTCAACCACTCGACCTTGAGAATCGGTAATTCTGCCGTCATCCAACACTTGCAGCAAAATGTTAAATACGTCCGGGTGCGCTTTTTCCACTTCGTCAAACAGCACTACCGAATAAGGATGTCTCCGCACTGCTTCGGAAAGTTGTCCCCCTTCATCGTAACCGACATATCCGGGAGGAGCTCCTACCAACCGGGAAACGCTGTGCTTCTCCATGTATTCCGACATATCGATGCGGACGATCGCATCATCGCTGTCAAACAAAAACTCCGCCAACGCCCGCGCTAACTCGGTTTTTCCGACGCCTGTCGGGCCCATAAACAAGAAAGAGCCGATCGGCCTCCCGGGGTCTTTCATGCCCGCCCTCGCGCGCCGAATTGCCGCCGCCACGGCTGTTACAGCTTCCTCTTGACCGATGACTTTTTGGTGCAAGTGTTTTTCCAATTGCAGCAATTTTTGGCGTTCGGATTCTAACAATCGGTTAACGGGAATGCCCGTCCATTTGGCGACAATTTCCGCAATATCGCCCTCAGTAACTTTTTCCCGCAGCAGGGAAGAACCTTGAGCTTGCTGTTTCAAAAGTTCCGCTTCTTTCGCTTCGCGATCGCGCACCGCAGTTTCCAACTTGCCGTACTTTAACTGTGCGGCTTTATTCAAATCGTAAGCCCTTTCTGCTTGTTCAATTTGGACTCGCAATTGGTCTTCTTCTGCTTTCAATTTATTGATTGCATCCAACAACTGCTTTTCGCCCAACCACTGAGAGGACAATTTTTCCTGCTTGACTTTTAAGATGTCAATCTCCGATGTGATGCGTTCGACGCGGAAGCCGAGCCCAGGGGCTAGAGCACCTTTTCCTTCGCCTTCGATCGACAATTTTTCCATTTCCAACTGCATCACCCGGCGGTCAATGCCTTCCAATTCCACAGGTTTAGAGGTAATCTCCATTTTCAAGTGGGCGGCCGCTTCATCTACCAGGTCGATCGCCTTGTCCGGCAAAAAGCGATCGGAAATATAGCGAAAAGAGAGAGTTGCAGCAGCTACCAGGGCCGAATCAGTAATTTTTACCCCGTGGTGGCGTTCGTAACGGTCTTTCAATCCGCGCAAAATCGAAACAGTATCTTCAACGCTGGGTTCGCCGACAAATACTTGTTGAAATCGGCGTTCTAGTGCAGGATCTTTTTCAATATTCTTGCGGAATTCGTCGAGAGTTGTAGCGCCGATGCAGCGCAATTCGCCTCTCGCCAACATCGGTTTTAACAAGTTTCCCGCATCCATTCCCGAACCGGAACTGCCGCCGCCGCCAGTGCCGACAACCGTGTGCAATTCGTCAATAAATAGGACAATTTGCCCGTCGGAATCGATGACTTCCCGCAGAACAGATCGCAATCGTTCTTCAAATTCGCCCCGGAATTTTGCCCCAGCAATTAAACTGCCCATGTCAAGGCTAAATAGCTGGCGATTTTTCAAAGATTCCGGTACGTCGCCGTTGACAATTCGCTGGGCTAAACCTTCGGCGATCGCAGTTTTTCCGACTCCGGGATCGCCAATTAACACCGGATTGTTTTTTTGACGGCGGGAAAGAACTTGTACCACGCGGCGGATTTCCTCGTCGCGGCCGATTACTGGGTCGAGTTTGCCGGCTTTGGCGGCTTCTGTCAAATCGCGGCCGTACTTGCTGAGGGCGTCGGAGTTAGCTTCGCCATCTTGATCTTGGGCTTTAGCGCTGCTGCGGCTGCCTTTGCCCGTTTCGGAATTTTTTTCTTGGGTTTTAGCAGTGGCGCGGACTAATTTGATTGCTTCTTCGAGTTTTGGTCGATCGAGTGTACCGGCTGGGGGTTTGCGATCGTAACCGGGGCGGCCCGGCGGCCCGTCGCCTTTTGTCAGCAACCTGCGACCGACTCGTTCGTCTTCTACTAAACCAATTAATAAATGTTCAACGGCGATAAAATTATCTTGCCAAGCCGCCCTGGTGGCCTCGGCAACATCTAACATCACTTCTAAGCCGCGACCGAGGTATAGTTGGTCAGCGTTGGCAACTCGGGGCTGTCGTTTGGCAAAAGCATCTAACTGCTGGGCAAAGCGGGCGGCATCGACTCCAGCTTTGCTGAGAATGCTGTTGGCCTGGCCTTGCTGTTCGAGAAGGGCGATGGCTAAATGTTCAACCTCTAGCTGCTGATTGGCAAAGCGGCGGGCTACATCCTGGGATTTGACAATGGCTTCCCAGGCTTGATCTGTAAATTTGCTAGGGTCTGTTGGCTGCACGTTGGTTCCTCGCAATCAAGGGGATTCCTGTTGTTATCCGTTAATACATCGTCTCACAACCATCATAATCTTTAAACAGGATTATGAATTTATGAGTGCGGTTAACTAGGGCGGAAGTTGTGACCTAATTGACCTCTTGCAAAAGCTTCCAGTCCGCAATCCACCCCGAAATTTGGTGAGTTCAGACCGACTCTGGCAATTCCCTTCGGGATAGGTTCGCTGGCTGTACTTATAAAAATATTGCCAGAAACAAGATTTTTTAGCGGCTGAGATTTATGCTATTTCCCACTTACCAATTTTTAGTATTTTTCCTAATTATTTTTAGCCTGATCCTCTCTGTGAAACCCCAAGTCGATTTGTATAAAATTGTCTTGTTAGTTTCCAGTTTATTATTTTATTCCTTTTGGAGTTTCGACTTTCTCTTGCTCCTAGTTTTCTCTACAATCTCTAATTATATCATTCTCCGGGTTCTCGGCAACAGTAAATATAAAAAGATTGCTTTAATCTCCGGCTTAGTTTTCAACATTACCTATCTCGGCATCTTTAAATATTGCAACTTCTTTGTAACTTCTTTATTTGAGATACTGAACCAGCTACAAATTCCAGCCAGCTTTCCTGTTTTGCAAATAATCGCCCCCGTCGGCGTGTCTTTCTACACTTTTAGAATGATTTCGCATTTAATCGACTGCTACCAGCAAAAAATACCCTGTCCAACATTTATAGACTATGCCGCCTACATTACCTACTTTCCGCAAATTGCCTCCGGGCCAATCTCGCGAGCTCGCGAATTTTATTTGCAGCTAAATTCCCCAAAAAAATACGACTATCAAATTGAAGAAGTTATAGTTTTAATTTTGTCGGGACTGTTTAAAAAATATACTTTAGCCAGCTTTTTGTTTAACTTCACTGACTTGCCATTCAAAGTCCCCCAGCAATACAGCAGCATCGATTTAATCCTGGCGGCAATTTCCTATTCCTGTTTAATTTACGTAGATTTCAGCGGGTACTCGGATTTAGCGAACGGCATCTCCTGTTTGCTGGGTTTCCAACCCATTGCCAACTTTAATATGCCATACCGATCGCTCAGTCTGCAAGAATTTTGGAAAAGGTGGCACATCAGTCTTTCCGAGTGGCTGAGGGATTACCTTTACTTTTCCTTGGGCGGCAACAAATACGGCAAGTTGAGAAAGTACCTAAATCTATTTTTAACAATGGCGATCGGTGGATTTTGGCACGGCGCAGGTTTAAACTTTATTTTCTGGGGAGCAATTCACGGTTTAGGATTGGTTGTCAACCATTTATGTAAAGATATCCCCCAAGCTATCCACTTTAAATTAGACTATGCGTTTCCCCGATTTGCTAAATTTTGCAGTTGGCTACTAACATTTACTTTTGTTACTTGTAGCTGGGTATTTTTCGGCACTCCCAACTGGGAAACTGCGGTGAGTTTTTTTGAAGGAATTGTCCATCCGGCCGTCGCAACTTTTCAATTTAACTTTTGGCAATTGTATTTAGTAATTGCAGTCATTGGCGCGCTCAACTTGTGGGGCGATCGCATCGCGAATCTCTTGCAAACCGTATTGTCATTAAAAAACATTTTCTTTCGGGTTGTCTTAGTTTCACTGCTCGTGTATACTATCTTGATGTTGGGCCCGAGTACCATGCCGCCTTTTATTTACTTTAATTTCTAAGAAATATGAAAGACCGGGAATTTTTGCTGATTGTTACTTCTGTAATTCTAACTTTAATATTTTCAAACTTATCATTATTTCTAAAAAGCTTTGCTTCAACTCCTTTCGCCAGTGCAGAAATTAAACAAGCCGTGGGCCAGATCGAAATAGACGGTTTCCGAAAATCAGAACAAGATTTTTGGAGCAAAATTAAAGATATTAACTTCGATAGCCTTCCCAAAGAACCAGAAATTCCTCCTCTCCAAACCGAAACAAAAGCAGCGGTTAAACCCCCAAAGCCTGCTACTGCTAAAAAACCAACCCCAGCTAAAAAACCAACCCCAGCTAAACCTAAACTGACCAGACCTTATCGCAGATTTTTATTTATTGGAGATTCCGTAATGTTCGACTTAGGAATTCAACTCCAGTACACTCTTAAGAAAAAATACAATATCGCTGATACGAAAATTGACTACAAGGTTTCGACCGGATTAAATCGGATAGATTATTATGATTGGTATGCCAGAACTCGCCAAATTATTAATAATTACCAGCCGGATGTAGTAATAGTTTTGTTCGGAGCAAATGACCGTCAAAATATCACTAATTTTCAAGGGAAATCCTGGGTCGTTATGAGCCCAGGATGGCAAAAAGCTTATCAAGAAAGAGTTGAAAAGTATGCCAATTTACTTGATTCGTCATCCGTGAGAAAAGTGTATTGGGTCGGTCAATCGATCCCTAATAAATCTTCGTATCTCAAAGCTTTTCCCATCATGAACGATATTTATAAAAATGCCAGCAAATCTTCATCAAAAATTGAATATGTTTCGACCTGGGAGACTTTTGGAAAAGGCGGCAACTTTGTTCCTGTAGTTGCTAATAAATCGGGTAAGCGAGGTTATGTAAAAAATAATGACGGCTTGCACTTTACCTCCCACGGGGCTCAAATTATCAGCGACTTAATAGTTGACCAAATGGTGAGCGACAAAATCTTAAAACTTCCGGCAAAAAAATAAATATAGTAGGTTGGGTTTCGTGACCCAACCTAAAATTTTGACATTTCACCGATTACTGCAAAATTATATATTTAGTTCGGGACGCACATTTGCCTTGTTCAAGCCGGTTTATAAGAAAAATATGGGCTTTAGTTAGGAGAAATTTACCCGTGAAACCGGGTTTCTAACTCCCTAGGCGTCCAGGACTAATATTGACAAAAAGCACCACTAGATGTAAAGTTGAATTTAGCATCAAAGAATGGCGTCCATATCTACCAATTGTCATGGCGACCAATTATGACGAGGAATCTGTGGAAAGTCGATCGCAGTAGCATCCCTGAGTCGATCGGGTGCAGCGGCACAGCGCTAATCTTCATTCTCAATAAATATACTCAGCCCTGGCAAAGAATAAACATAGTTGAAAAAATGCTGCAACAGTGCGGCAGCGAGCCTTTTGCTGAAGTTGTGGGCGTAGCGAAAAGCGGAATATTCAGAGAAAATATACCAGAACCCGTCAGAAAACCGCATCCGAATTTGCTGTTTCGCGCTTTGGGGATTCAGGCATTGGGGAAGGTGCGAGATGAGCTCAGATCAAGTGAGAGAGAAGCTAGAGCAAGTGATTTTAGCAAAAATCTGCTGGCGGCGTTAGAACAAGAAGCGCGAGGGGGCTCGACTCCTTTAATTCGGTGGTCTGCGGCTGTTAGTATTAAGTCAATTTGGTTGGATGAAGCAGGGCAACGACAAGACAAGGAATGTGCGGTCAATGTCACAATCAATGCAGGGGAAATTGAGCGGCTGGTTGTAGAAGAGCAAATTAAAGTGTTAGCAATCAACAAATTTGCTTTGGGCGACAGTAGAAATGACAGCAGTAAGGAATATGAGAATTGCCTAGATTTTTGGGTGTACGGCCCGAGCTGGCTGCTGCCGGGTATGCCAATGGATTGCGAAGAATATCTGTTTTGGATCGAGAGAGTATTTGCTGCGATCGCAGTTACGGGCTCGTACAAATTGAATTCCAAAAAGGATGCAGCCGTAACCAACTTTTTGGAAGCTGCGGAAAATAATTTTAATGACTTGGAATTTTCCAAAATACTTGCCAAAATTTTTGAGTTCCTGCACCACCCGGAAGCGAGAGTCAAAAATCTAGCGGCAATTATTTTAGAACCTTACAAAGACAAGCTTGACCGGAAATCGGCGCTGATTCTGACAGCCCTAGTATATAAATTTAATGTAGTAAAACATCAGCCCTTAGAATGTCTGACTATTCCCGAAATAGAGGAGTGCAAAGCCTCACTGTATCGAGATAAAATGGAAATTGACAAGGTGTATAGCGAGGCTTTGTCGCTGTGCGGCGATCGGGATGTCGAGATGGCAAGTTTCTTGTCAGCTAAACAGAGTGAAGACCAAAATACGGTAGACGAGCAGATCAACAATCTCAGCAAGTTAGTTAAGTCGATCGTAGATTGCCAGAGCTTGTTAGATGCTAATAGGGAACTTTTGTATTTGACTATAGAGCGGCTGCAAAAATGGGATTACACCCTAGGCCATAAACTATCGGTGCACCGCAAGAAACTCCAAAACCTCAGTTTTGACAAAAGCACCTCCGAGCAGTGCATAAACCTCGACAACGAGCTAAATTCTATCAGAGATTCTTTGCAATATACTTTGTATGAAGTCACATCCAAAATTAACAGCCTAATTAGAGATTTAGAACTTTCTGTGTCTAAGAATAATAAGACGGCTACAGATATGTTTAAGTGGACATGGGTATTGTTGGGGGTGTGGTTTTCAGTAGGGCTGCTCTTGTATATATCGGATTCAGTGATTAACTCGATGTTTACCGTCAGCTACACAAGCGAATTTGTAGTTTATTGGACTATTTTATTTATTGTGATGGTGGTATTTTTGTTAGTATTAGCTGTATTTTTTTCGGTACTCGGTGCTTTAGACAAGCGCCGAGAATCTAAATTAATTCCTCAATTTGATAGCTTAAGCCAAATAGGCACCAGTTTTTCTATTTTGTGGCAAAAGAGTTACTTGCAGCAGTTTGTACCGTCGGTGCGATCGAATTAAAAGTGTTGAAAACCCCTAAATCCCCTCAGTAGGGTGCGTTACAGAAAGAGTTTCAGCTTAACTCAAAAAGTTTGTTTCTGACGCACCCTACCAGGACTAGGAGGACGAACTCTAAGATGCGCTCGCCGCACTTACTTTCTGGGCGTTGCTACCTTGATTTGCCAGTTGAATTAATTCAACTTTATATCCATCTGGGTCTTGCACAAAAGCGATGACTGTGGAACCGTGCTTCATCGGGCCGGGTTCGCGGCTGACTTTACCGCCGCGGGCTTTAATTTCTTCGCAAGTACCGTAAATGTCGTCAACGCCGATCGCAATATGACCGTAAGCATCTCCCAAATTGTACTCTGTGACGCCCCAGTTGTATGTTAACTCCAAAACTGTAGTGTCTGATTCGTCGCCGTAACCGACAAAAGCCAGAGTAAATTTACCGTCTGGATAGTCCTTTTGCCGCAGCAATTTCATGCCCAGAACCTCGGTGTAAAATTTGAGGGATTCTTCCAGATTGCCGACTCGGAGCATCGTGTGTAGTAGTTTCATTGAGCTCACTCCAAATTTTTTAAGCTTCCTCAATTTTAGCCATTTCTTGCTGGAAAAAACCGCGTCGGCAAAGTTTACCGGGTTTTAGCTGGCTTTTTACTGGACAAAAACCACCATAATTCTAAACTAATTAATGTCAATCCGCCTGCTGTTACGCCAATTTTTAAACTTAACGGCTGTTCGATATGCCGAAATTGAGCGGTTGAATTTGCAGGAGGGATTGATATTTGATTTGCTCGAACTCCCGATGCAATTCCGAGCAGAATTCCTAAACTTCCGAGGCTTCCTAAGATTTGACGTTGGTTCAACATTTTTAAAATTTCTCCGAGTTTATGCAAGAGATGTGCGTTAATAAATCGAGGGATTGTGCGCCTTGCCTACCAGGAGGTTTGGGGAAACTCCTAATTTAGCCACTAGATTTGGCTTGAAAATTACGCAATCGCAAAGCATTACTAACTACAGAGACTGAACTGAAAGCCATTGCTGCACCAGCGATGATTGGATGTAGCAGCAAGCCAAAAATGGGGAATAAAATGCCAGCCGCGATCGGTATTCCAGCGATGTTGTAAATAAACGCAAAAAACAGATTTTCGCGGATGTTCCGCATGGTGGCGCGGGAAAGTTTAATTGCTGTAACTATGCCTTGCAAATCTCCTGAAATTAAGGTAATGTCGCTGGCTGCGATCGCCACATCGGTGCCGGTGCCGATCGCAATTCCCACGTCTGCTAAGGCCAAAGCCGGTGCGTCGTTAATCCCGTCTCCCACCATCGCGACAATTTTTCCTTCCCCTTGCAGGGCTTGGATTTGAGCTGCTTTTTGGTGGGGTCTAACTTCCGCAAAAACGCGAGTAATGCCTACGGATTGGGCGATCGACTCCGCAGTCGCGCGATTATCCCCCGTCAGCATCGCCACCTCCAAACCGAGCTTTTGAAGCGCTTTCACCGCCTGCGCGGACGATGGTTTGAGAGCATCCGCAATGCCCAGAATTGCCTCTATTTTGCCTTCTACAGCCATCCAAACAACCGTTTTGCTCGCAGCTTCCAAAGCTCTCCCGCGCAGTTCCAGATATTCAGTATCGCAGCCTAGTTCCTGCATCCACCTCAGCGTTCCCAGGGCGATCGACTTTCCGCCTACAACCCCGCGCACGCCACTTCCCGCGATCGCCTCAAAATCCTTAACATCCGTCAAATTAACCTCTTGAGATTGAGCGTACCTCACAACAGCTTCCCCCAAAGGATGCTCCGAATTTCGCTCTACAGACGCCGCCAATTGCAGCAACTTTAACTCATTGCTGTTCGCGGTTCCCCTAATTGTCACAAAATCAGTTACCGTCGGCTTGCCTTCGGTGATAGTCCCAGTTTTATCTAAGACAATAATTTGAATTTGGTGAGCCAATTCTAAACTCTCGGCTCCTTTAATTAAAATCCCGTTTTCGGCACCTTTACCAGTTCCCACCATCACAGCAGTCGGAGTCGCTAAACCCAAAGCGCACGGACAGGCGATAATCAGCACTTCCACCATTGTTACGGTTGCAAAAGTGATGTTTCCAGTCGCGTTAAACCATATAATAAAAGTAGCTAAAGCGACTGCAATTACTGCGGGTACAAACCAAGCAGTCACTTGGTCGGCTAACTTTTGAATCGGTGCTTTTGAACCCTGTGCGTCCTGCACCATCTTGACAATTTGAGCTAAAAATGTATTTTTGCCGACTCTTGTCGCCCGAAACTTAAAACTGCCAGTTTTATTAATTGTGGCTCCGATAACTTCGTCGCCAAGCTGCTTTTTGACAGGCACACTTTCTCCCGTAACCATTGCTTCGTCTACTGTGGAAGAGCCTTCAATAACATCTCCATCTACGGGAATTTGCTCTCCCGGTCGCACCTGCACGATGTCGCCAATTTCCACTTGGGCGATCGGCACTTCCAACTCTTCCCCGTTGCGAACTATCCGAGCAGTTTTTGCTTGCAAACCCATGAGTTTGCGAATGGCCTCCGAAGTCTCTCCCTTCGCCCGATTTTCTAGGGTTTTCCCCAACAAAATTAAGGCAATAACGCTGGCGGCAACTTCGTAGTAAACGCTAGGAGTCAAACCTTGGGTCGTCAAGAAACCGGGAAAAAATGTCACAAATACAGAATAAAAGTAAGCAGCACTCGTTCCCAAAGCAATCAGGGTATCCATTGTCGCCACCCGCCGTTTTAGGGATTTCCAAGCTCCTACATAAAACGATTTGCCGCACCAAAATTGTACGGGGGATGTCAGGACTAATTGCAGCCAAAAATTGTGCAGCCATGCGGGAATAAATGGCAGGTGCAAGCCGGTCATCGCTGGAATAGCGCCCACAACTAGCAGGATGCTTATGATACCTGCTGTCCAGAGTTTCCGCTGCAAGGTTTGAGATTCCGATTTGCGATCGGCTTGTTCGGAATCATCCTCTGTCGCCGCCATTTCTTGAAGTGGCAAAGCTTGGTATCCCGCATCATCAACCGCCGATTGAATTGTTTCTAAGTTGGTTTGCTTGGAGTCGTATTGGATGGTTGCTTGTTCCATCCCAAAATTGACATGACACTCAATTACGCCGGGAACAGATTGAATTGCTTGCTCGATAGAGGAAGCACAAGAAGCACAACTCATGCCCCGCAATTTAAGTGTGAGATTGTCCATAGATGCCCTCCTAAATTATACAATTACCTCCTGTGTTTAAATCGCTGGATAGCCAGCAGATGCGATCGCTTTCCTAACTTCACTTTCTGACTTAGCGGTTTGAATCGCGACCACTTGTGTCTTGAGATCCGCCTCAACCGTTGAGGCTGAGTCAATGGCTTGGACTGCTTTTGTGATTGTAGTCGCACAAGCAGAACAAGCCATCTTAGGAACTTTTAGCTGTAAAGTCATAATTTGAACCTCAGCAGAAACTACTCTGCTCAATCAATGAATTAACTCCATTGTAAAGTCTCCTGTTCACTGGAGAGTCAAGGGGAATTGCGAAATAAATCAGGAATTATGAAAAAACTGGTTTGACACGCTACCCATAGGGGTAAGGCGCGCACTGTGCACCCTACATAATTAGATTCAAGTGAGTTCTGTAAATCTTAAATTTGAGTGCGATCGACGGCACAGCAATAATTCTTTACAAGTCCGATTAAAAAATTTCATCCTAATTTCATTTATATGTGAAAAGCTGAAGATAAATAGCCGTTTTAAGGATATAAGTTCTATGAAACCAATTTCATTGAAAACAGGCTTGGCAGCGCTGATGTTGACCGCCACAGCCGCTTTAACCAGTGGAGTGCTTGCAGCTTGTTCAAAAGCCCCTTCCAGTGAAACTCCAGCCCCAAATGTTACGGCTGCAACCGAAGCAAACAACAAGCAAAACGTGGCACAAGGCGGTGGCATGAATCATGGCATGAATCATGGCACGAATCACGATATGTCAATGGATTTAGGCCCTGCGGATGCCGACTACGATTTGCGATTTATTGATGGCATGACAGTACACCATCAAGGTGCTGTAAACATGGCAAAAGAGGTGCTTAATAAATCAAAACGCCCGGAAATGAAAAAACTTGCCACTAATATAATTGCTGCTCAAAACCGCGAAATTAATCAAATGAAAGAGTGGCGAAAAACTTGGTATCCCAAAGCCAGCAGTACCCCGATGGCTTATCACGCTCAAATGGGTCACATGATGGCAATGACTCCCGAACAAATGCAAAGCATGATGATGAGCATGGATTTAGGCGCCGCTGACGACCAATTTGACTTGCGATTTATCAATGGGATGATTCCTCACCACGAAGGAGCTTTAGTGATGGCTGAAGATGCTTTGAAGAAGTCAAAACGCCCGGAAATGAAGAAACTGTCTCAAGAAATTATGACTTCGCAAAAGCAAGAAATTGAGCAAATGAAACAGTGGCGGCAAGCTTGGTACAAACAGTAATTTAGCTCACATCAACCACACGTGAACCCAATCCTGAAAATGAGGTAAATTAATCACAGTAGCTCAAGAGTTCCGAAAATACTTGCTTCACCAAAGCAAGAAATTGAGCACATGAAAAAGTGGCCACAACCTTGGTAGACAAAGTAATGTAGCTCGACAGTGGGTGTCAGCATTGGTCTGACTCCACCTTAGTTTCCTGAGAGTACCTACACATAGTGTAAATAATTGAGTCGCTCTACCTCTAAAGTAGTAGAAACTTGCGTAATAATACTGGAGAAAATGGATCACCCCTAACTTTAAAGTAGTAGATAAGTCAACAAAAAGCTATATAGATAGAGATGGTAGTTTATGATATTGAATAGCTTGGAATTAAACACCACTTATAAATCAAATGCAGCCGTAGATGAGCGAGTGAGCGCATTGACAAACGAAATTGAAGGGCAAGCAGAGATCAAAAAAGCGCAAAAAAATCTACAGCACAATTGCTTGTCATTAGGCGCAACTTATATGGGTATTTTAGCAGCCGGTGGGCATCTGGGCTGCTGATGCGAAATTTCATCCTAATTTCATTTGACCGTGAAATACTAGGTTGAGTAGAGCAATTCTAGCTCTTGGTCATTGCTTAGCGGTCGCTTCTTGGAAAATGCTAATAAGTAACTTTACTTAATGGGTATCACTTACTTACCTTGGCAAAATACCAACGGCTAAACCTGTGGCACTCTACCTGATTTCAAGGACAATGCCAACGATGATATTTCACAAATATGCTCAGTCTCCGGCAATTATTAGCAGCTTTTCAGGAACTTTGTTCAGCCTAATTTTGCTAACTTCTCCGGCTGTCGTCTTTGCCCACGCGGGACACGGAGATGAATTTCACCAAAGCGGCGAAACAACTCAAACTCCTGCTGCTATTTCCGTCGATGCCGAAACAGCAAAACGATTAGGTATTAAAGTCTCCCCTGCCGCCCGCCAGCGACTAGATATCGGCATCAAAACCACAGGACAAATTGAAACTTTGCCCAACCAAAAAGTCGAAGTGACGGCTCCTGTTGCTGGCAAAGTAGTAGAGTTGTTGGTTAAGCCTGGCGACAAAGTATCAAAAGGTCAACTGGTTGCCGTTTTATCGAGTTCCGAATTAGGACAGTTGCGGGTTGAATCTCTCTCGAAACGTGCCGAAGCTGAGGCAGATTTGCAGCAAGCGGAAGGCGATCTCAAACTAGCACGAGAAAATTACGATCGCCAACTTCAAATATCCGCAGCAGAAATCGCCCAAGCCCAAACCCAATTGACAGCGGTAACTAAGCAGTACCAGCGAGAACAAGAATTAGTAAACAAGCGTTCAGTTGTGCAAGCCGCTAAAGAAAACTATCAACGTCAAGTTGAAATAGCGCAAGCTGAAATAGCGCGGGCAGAAACGGAATTAACTGTGGCAAAAGAACAGTTCGAGCGCGACAAAGAATTAGCGGCATCAGGAGCGATCGCGCGGCGCACAATGCTGGAATCGCAAGCCCACTTCGCCGAAGCACAAGCCGCTGTTGCTAAAGCAAAAAGCCGTCCTGAAGTTATCAAAGCCCAAACCGAAATTAAACAAGCCGAAGTAGACCTCCCAATGCGGGAATTGCGCGATTCTCAAGGCAGAGTAGCAGAAGCAAAAGCTCAACTTACCAGAGCTCAGAGTCGCCGGGAAGTCCTAGAAGCCGAGAACCAAGTCAAACGCGGCAAAACTGCCGTCGAAGTCGCTCAGTCGCGCATTCGCTTGGCTGACGCAGCCTATCAAGCGCGACTCCAACAATTAGGAACTGTTGCCAACGATCGAGGACTCGTTACCGTAGTTGCTCCGATTTCGGGGACGGTAGCCGATCGCGAAATCACCCCAGGAGAGTCAGTAAACGCTGAAAAACCGTTGATGAGTCTGTTAAATGACAGCCGCGTTTTTGCCACAGCCAATATTTACGAAAAAGACCTGAATCAAGTAAAACAGGGTCAGGAAGTCAGGGTAAAAGTCGCTAATTTACCCGATCGCATTTTTAAAGGAAAAATTACCTTCATTGGGTCATCCGTGGAAGGAGAAACGCGGGTTGTGCCGGTGAAAGCAGAACTAGATAATATTAACGGCGAATTAAAGCCCGGACTGTTTGCTGAGTTGGAGATTTTAACCGACAAAACTGCAACAAATATTTTAGCAATTCCGAGTGCGGCGGTAGTGGATGTTAGCGGAAAAAAAACCGTTTACGTCCAAAATGGCAATGCTTATCAAGCTGTTGAAATTGAACTCGGTCAAACTGCGGGAGATTTAGTTGAAGTTAAGAGGGGTTTATTCGAGGGAGATTTGATAGTAACGCAGCGCGCACCTCAACTTTACGCACAATCTTTGCGGGGCGGCAGCCATAAACACTCAGAAGACGAGGAAAAAAAAGAGGCAACTCCAAAGGTAACAGAGGTTAATTTTAATAATTTACCCGTGTCTTTATGGTGGGCGGGAATAGGGGGAGGAGTTGCGATCGCATCCCTAACTTTCACAGCCGGCGTGTTGTGGGGAAATCGGCGCAAATTGCCAGCAATAGCAGCGGATTCTGGAAACAATGCCGGAAACAATAGTTTTTCCGCATCTGCATCGGCGTTGGACAATGAACTGCTGTTACACAATGACAACCATCACGTTAAAACTCAAGAGACAGAAGTCAAGAGTTTGAAATAAACAATTGCGTGAATATAGCAATTTAGTTTGCAGAAGTATGTATTTATTAACTCCAAGATAATAAAATGTTCAGCACTATTCTTAGATGGGTAATAAACCGCCGCTGGCTAGTTGTTATCGCTACCATTATTGTTAGCCTTTGGACATTTTCTATCATCCCCCAAATGTCGCTTGATGTCTTTCCTCCTTTTGCGCCCCCCCAGGTGGAAATTCAGACGGAAGCACCGGGTCTCGCACCGGAAGAAATCGAGTCTTTAGTAACACTGCCAATTGAAAGTGCAATTAACGGAACTCCTGGGGTGACAGCCGTGCGATCGTCTTCTGCTGTGGGCCTTTCTGCGGTTAAGGTAATCTTTGATTGGGGAACTGAAATTTATCAAGCGCGGCAGTTGATAACAGAACGGTTACAGCAAGCTCAAAGCAAACTCCCTGCTGGGGTAGAAACACCGCAAATTTCTCCGACAACTTCTCCAGTCGGCCTAGTGATTACCTATGCTTTTACCTCGGAAACTACTCCTTTGATGGAAGTGCGCCGTCTGGTTGATTGGCAAGTCACAAATCGCCTTCTAGCTGTGACTGGCGTTGCTCAAGTGGTGGCTTACGGTGGCGATCAAAGGCAGTATCAAGTATTAGTAGAACCTGCCAAGTTAAAAGCTTTTAATGTATCGTTGCAGCAAGTAGCTGAAGCGGCGGCTGCTGCGAATGTTAACGCGCCGGGGGGGTATTTAATTACGCCGGATCGAGAAACTTTAATCCGGGGGGTGGGGCGGATTGAGTCTCTGGAAGATTTGCAGCAATCGGCGATCGCCTCTCGCAACGGAATACCCGTCAGAATTGCTGATGTCGCTGATGTCAAGATTGGTGGGGCTATCAAGCGGGGCGATGGCAGTTTTAACGGCAAAAAAGCTGTGATTGTGATGGTAAACAGACAGCCCGTTGCTGATACTCCGACGGTAACTAAAGCGGTTGAGGCAGCAATGGCTGAGGTGCAGCAAGCTCTGTCAAAAGATATTAAAGTTACTGTGACTTTTCGACAGGAAGAATATATTAATTCCTCGGTGGAGAATGTGCGATCGGCTTTAGTTGAAGGCAGTATTATCGTCACCCTTATTCTCATTCCGTTTTTGATGAATTGGCGCACTCTGGCGGTTGTTTTGCTGGATTTCTTTCTGACTTGGCTGTTGGCGCTGCTGGCGATGTATTGGCTGGGGCTGGGATTAAATACGATGACTTTGGGGGGTTTGTCGGTGGCGATCGGCACTGCGATCGACGATGCGATCGTCTATGCCGAAAATACCTACCGCAATTTGAGAGAAAATAAGGCTTCTCTTCATCCTCGCCCGGTGATGGATGTGATTTTTGACGGCAGTCAAGAGGTGCGCGATTCGTTAATTGGAGCGACTGTTATTGGGATTGTGGTGTTTTCGCCAATTTTTACTTTGCCCGGTGTAGAAGGTCGAATTTTTACGCCGATGGGGATTACTTATCTGGTAGTTGTTGTGATTTCTAGTCTGGAATCGCTGTTAATATCTCCCGCCCTTTGCGCTATTTTATTGCCTAACAAACGCATGAGTGCTGCGGAACCTTGGTTGCCGAGATTGTGCAAAAAGTTCTATCATTTTTTTATCCAATTGTCAATGCGCTATTCGGGGATTATTTTAGCTTTAGCCGCTGCTAGCATGGTGGCTGCATTAATTATTTTGCCTTCCTTCGGACGGGTGTTTTTGCCGGAGTTTCAGGAGCAAACTTTGGTAAATACTATTCTCCTTTATCCGGGGGTGTCTTTGGAGACAACAGATAGCGCGGCTTTTGCTATTGAAGATGCACTTAAGGATGATAGCAGGTTTGAATACGTGCAAGTGCGATCGGGCAGAGCTCCGGGTGATGCTGATGCTGCGGGAGTCAATTTAGCTCACATTGATATCGGTTTGACCGAGGCTGGGATGAAAAACAGGCCGAAAACTTTGGAGTCGCTGCGGCAAGAATTTGCTAGATTGCCGGGAGTTGCACCAAATATCGGCGGTTTTATTTCTCACCGGATGGATGAGGTTTTATCTGGTGTCAGAAGTCAGATTGCTGTCAAAATCTTTGGCCCGGATTTGGATCAGCTTCGCATCCTCGGTGCCAAAGTTGAAGAGCAAATGAAAACTGTTGAAGGGATTGTAGACTTGCAACTCGAACCGCAGGTGCCAGTGCAGCAGATTCAAATTAAGTTTAACCGCCAAGCTGCGGGTAGATACGGTTTGAAAATCGGGGAGCTTTCTGAAATAATTGAGACAGCTTTAAACGGCAAAGTTGTTTCTCAAGTTTTGGAAGTGCAACAAACTTTTGACTTAGTTGTTTGGTTGCAGCCTGAAGCCCGCAATAACTTAGAAACTATTCAGAATTTGTTGGTTGATACTCCAAGTGGCAATAAAATTCCCCTCGCCCAAGTTGCGACTGTCAAATACGGTACGGGTCCAAATACGATTAATCGCGAGAATGTTTCTCGCTTGATTGTGGCGGCGGCTAATGCTAAAGGTAGGGATTTGCGATCGGTTGTGAATGAAATTCAAGCTAAAGTCAAAGGAGAGGTAGAGTTGCCTTTTGGCTATTTTATCCAGTACGGCGGTCAATTTGAAGCAGAACAAAGAGCTTCGCAAAATATTATGATATTTAGTGCGATCGCCTTTTTGGTAATTACAGTATTGATGTACTTGTCCGTCAAGTCTATCGCTTCAACTGCTATGATTATGATTAATTTGCCGATCGGATTAGTGGGAGGAGTAATTGCGGTAGCTTTGACTGGCGGCATCATCTCTGTTGCTTCTTTAGTGGGCTTTGTCACTTTATTTGGCGTTGCCACCCGCAACGGCTTGTTATTAGTAGACAACTACAACACTAAATTTGCCGAGGGAATGCCTTTTAAGGAAGCAATTATTAAAGGCTCGATGGAACGGCTCAACGCCATCCTGATGACCGCTTTAACTTCAGCTTTGGGTTTAGCACCTTTAGTCTTTGAAGGTGGGGCGGGCAAGGAAATTTTGCAACCGCTGTCCGTCGTAGTTTTAGGAGGGTTATTTACTTCTACAGCCTTGACTCTGTTAGTTTTGCCAGCTTTGTATGCTCAATTTGGGCATTTTTTACGACCTCAACAACCTCAGCCAGTTATTGAAGACGGAAAGGTAGTTAATGTGTGATATTTTCTAATTATTGTCAGTCAGCAAGGAGTCAAACAAATGAAATCGCTTAAGTCAAATTTAATTGTTTTAGGTAGTGTTGGATTGCTGTTTTTGGGAGCTTGCAGTAAAGGCGACCAAGCAAGCGATACAAATAGCAGTCCAGCATCCCCTTCTGTCGCCTCTCAACCTGCGTCTTCGCCTCCTGCCGCCGCTCCTGGAAAAGCAACTAAAGGGGGGCAAGTTGTGGAGTCGGGAGCTTACCATTTAGAGTTTGTAACTGAAAAAGAAGCTACCGGAACTCATTTAGATTTTTATTTGCTAAAAGAGGATAACAAGGAACCAGTTCCTAACGCGAAAGTGACGGCTCAAGTGCAGTTGCCGAATGGAAAGCAGCAAAGCCTAGCTCTCAAGTATGATGCTGAGGGCAAACATTACGCTGTGGTGTTTCCCGGCAAAGAGCCCGGTCAGTATCCAGTGAAAGTGGCTGCGGATATTAACGGAAAAAAAGTTGAGGGTCGTTTTACCTTCAATCAATAGATAGCTGATTTCCTAATGCGCTCTAACTTAGGGCCGCATTAGGTATTAGCAACAAACAACTGCCTCCTGCATTTCCACTAAACTGAACTTCCTCATGCAAATCTACTTACACAATCTCAAAAGCCTTTCATCACAAAGGTTTCAATTGTTGAGTAAAAAATTTTGTACTTATGTAGATGATTGATATCTGTTTGCGATCGGCAATTATATTGAATCTACAACAATTGAGCGCGAGATCCTGCGTCAGCTATTGCTGATAAAGGGGTACAAACTTTAAGCTCAACAGTTGCATCCTTTGTGGAGTTAGAGTTTTAGGACTGTTAGTACATTTGTATCGGGGAAGTCCAGGTTAAAACTCCGCTGACAATTGCCCGTCAGGAACCATCGCGGACTGGGCTGGAGTTCGATCGCACCTTGACAGGGCTAGGCAGCGATGGTTTATGATGGGTATCACGGGGATCGGGTGCATCGCTAGGCTAGCCTGTGGCAATGGCAAAGCTGACGGACTGGGGTTAGAGCGCGAATTATGAGTGATGATGTCAACCTAGCTACTTAAAAAAATCTAAAATTAGCTAACAAAGCTTCTAGAGCGTGTGGCGAACTATTTCATTCCTGAAACAGAGAATAAGTATCAAAGGAATGAAGTAATTTGCTATGCCGTGGAAAGACCCCGTAGTAAACACTGGTGAATTGAGTGGCTAAAACTATAAGCAATACAAATATGTATATTCAGAATCAATTTAGTTGCTTTCTTATTGGAGAAGGAACTTTACTTATTCAATGTGCTGAACTTCTTTTAGAGCGGGGTCATCAGATTTTCGGTGTCATCTCCCTTGATACATCGATAAGTAGCTGGGCGAAGGCAAAGGACATACCTCACATCCAGCCAACAGATAATCTCATACCATTTTTAAGACAACAGCCTTTTGATTACCTATTCAACATTGTCAACAGGTCGCTATTAACCAAAGAAATTTTGGAGTTGCCGCGCCAGTTAGCGATCGACTACCATGATGCCCCACTGCCGAAGTATGCGGGACTCAATGCTACCTCTTGGGCTTTGATGCACCGGGAGAAGACTCATGGGGTGACGTGGTATGTGATGAGCGATTCGGTTGAGGGCGGCGATATCCTGAAGCAGGTTGCTATCGATATTGCTGATGACGATACGGCTTTTTCTCTCAATGGGAAATGTCATGAAGCGGCAATTCGTGCGTTTGAAGAGTTAGTTGATGAGATCTCAAGTGGTCAAGCCTTATCGAACAAGCAAAATCTGGATGAGCGAACCTATTTGGGACACTCAAAAAGACTTTTTGCTGGAGGTGTACTCTCGTTCAATCGTTGTGCCTATGATATGGATGCCGACATTCGGGCATTGGACTTTGGTTCCTACCCCAATGCCCTTGGTGTGGCGAAGTTGGCTATAGGGAGCGACTTGATCGTTATCCCCAAACTCGAAGTTAAAGATGACCTGTCTAAGTCGTCTCCCGGAACAATCACGGCGATTGAATCCAGCTTCTTGACGGTTTCTACAGCAAGTTACGAGGTAGCGCTGCACCAAGTGCTGACCATCGATGGTCAAGCGCTATCGATTCCTGATTGGGTCGAGAGATTTGGACTGCAAGTTGGGTATCAGTTTAAGGACATCGAGCCAGATAGGGCGAGGCGTATTGAGAGGTTGGATGGGTTAATTGCTCAGCACGAGGCTTTCTGGGTAGAGAAGCTGGCGACGTTACAGCCAATTACGGTTCCCTATGCAGATCCGATGGCATCACACTTGGAACAGAAGCAGTACACAAGTGTAAAGATGTCCATACCGCATGAGGTCACAACCTTCTTGGAGGAGCGCCATCCCGATTGGAATCAGAGCGACTTCCTGTTTGCTGCTTTTGCCACTTATCTGGGCCGTATTGGAGGAACTGGATGTTTCGATATCGGATTTAGGGATGTTGAGCTGCAACGGGAGTTGATAGGACTGGAAAGCTTTTTTGCCTCAATTGTTCCTTGTCGCGTAGATATAGACTACGAGCAAAGTTTTGAGGAAGTTTTTGCAGCTTTTAGGAAGCAATGGGAGTTGACAAAACTTCACAAAACTTATGCGCGTGATGTCGTAGCTAGGTATCCGGCTCTTCGTTCATTGCCTGAGCTGAGTCGTGAGCCGATGTTTCCGGTGGTCGTAGAACGGGTAGAAAAACTAGAAAATCACCAAGCTGGGTTGGGGAATGAGTTGACCCTGGTCATTCCGTCAGAGGGGAAAGAATGCTGTTGGCTCTATAACACCGAAGCATTAGATGGTGACAGCATAGCCAGGATGTTGGATCAGTTTACTACTTTTTTGCAAGGTATTGTAACTTGCCCCAAAGGGCGCGTTGCCTACATTCCCCTGCTATCTGAGCAGGAGCGTCACAAACTTCTGGTGGAGTGGAATAACACCCAGACAGATTACCCCAACAATACCTGCATCCATCAATTATTTGAAGCCCAAGTCGAACGCAGTCCCAACGCCACTGCCGTAGTCTTTGACAACGAACAACTCACCTACCAACAGCTAAATCACCGCGCCAATCAACTCGCCCATCACCTGCAAAATTTGGGTGTAAAACCCGAAGTAACCGTGGGAATTTGCCTAGAGCGTTCTCTAGAAATGGTAGTGGGATTGCTGGGTATTATTAAGGCAGGTGGTGCATACCTGCCTTTAGATCCAGCTTTTCCAAAAGAACGCATTGCTTTCATGCTAGAAGATGCTGGGGTGCAAATACTGTTAACCCAAGAAAAGTTGTTAACAGGATTACCTAACCTCACAATTTCTAAGCAGCAAATTATTTGTCTAGATACTAACCGGGAAAATATAGCTCAACAAAGTGAAGAAAAAGTTGTTAATCCAGTTACGCCGAACAACTTAGCGTATGTCATTTATACTTCTGGTTCTACAGGTCAACCGAAAGGTGTAGCCATGAGCCAAAGTTGCCTCACTAATCTGTTGATCTGGCAACTAAAAAGCTCAACTGTACAGAAGGGAAAAACTCTCCAATTTACTCCGATTAGCTTTGATGTTTCTTTCCAAGAAATTTTTTCTACATGGTGTGCAGGAGGAACATTAGTTTTAATCTCGGATGAAATGCGCCGCGATCCTTTCAGGTTATTAAGTTTCCTTCAAGAGCAAGAAATTGAACGATTATTTTTACCCTTTGTAGCACTACAACAATTAGCTGAAGTTGCTGAGAGTCAAGATTTAGTTACTATAAGTCTGCGTGAAATTATTACTGCTGGTGAACAGTTGCAGATGACTAGACAGCTAAAGAATTGGTTAAGCAAAATCCCTTATTGTACTTTGCACAATCATTATGGACCATCGGAAAGTCATGTAGTGACGGCTTATCAACTTACAGGTTATCCTGAAAATTGGTCAACGCTGCCTCCTATTGGTCGTCCTATTGACAATGTGCAAATATATTTACTTGATACCCATCTTCAACCTGTACCTATAGGTGTTGCAGGTGAATTACATATCGGTGGTGTTGGTTTAGCACAAGGCTATTTGAACCGTACAGAGTTAACCGCAGAAAAATTTATTGCAAATCCTTTCAGTGAAGATTTAGAAGAGCGTTTATATAAAACTGGAGACTTAGCGCGTTACTTACCCGATAGCAATATAGAGTACTTGGGAAGGATTGATAATCAAGTCAAGGTTCGTGGCTTCCGCATAGAATTAGGGGAGATTGAAACTGCGATCGCACAATATCCAGCAATCCAAGAAACCGCAGTCGTAGCGAGGGAAGATGTTCCTGGTCGCAAGTATTTAGCAGCATACATAGTATCTCATCATCAGTCTGCAACAACAAACAGCCAACTACGCAATTTCCTGAAGGAAAAACTGCCAGAATACATGATTCCTGGGGTGTTTGTAAGTTTGGATGCCCTACCACTTACACCTAGCGGTAAAGTAGACCGTCGCGCCTTACCGACACCAAAATTACTACGTGAGATAGACGATAATTTTACAGCTCCTCGAAGTCCGATTGAAGAAAGACTAGTTGCCATCTGGGCAAGTGTCCTAGGCATCGAGCAAGTTAGCATTCACGACAACTTCTTTGAGTTGGGGGGACATTCCTTACTAGCTACCCAAGTCATTTCTCGCGTGCGCGAAGCTTTCGGAGTGGAACTCCCCCTGCATACTCTCTTTGAAGAACCCACCCTAGCTGGCTTGGCCAAGAGCGTCGAGACAGCCAGCCGAGCCGAAAAAGGCAGTCTACAGGCTCTGCCCATTAGTCCCATCTCACGGGAGGGAGACCTGCCTCTGTCCTTTGCTCAGCAGCGGCTGTGGTTCCTCGACCAATTGATGTCTGGGACACCCCTATACAACCTCCCCAACGCTCTTCGCTTGAAAGGTTCGCTCAACGTGACGGCACTAGAGCAGAGCTTAAGTGAAATTGTGAGGCGTCACGAAGCTCTACGGACTACCTTTAGTGCTGTGAACGGGCAGCCAATTCAGGTCATTCATCCGGCTGTTACCTTGCTGTTGCCGATAGTAGACCTCCGGAAACTTCCTGAGACTGAACGGGAGGCGGAAGCTCAACGGTTAGCTGCTGAGGAAGCTCAGCGCCCCTTTGACTTGGTTAATGAACAATTGTTTCGCGTCAAACTCTTGCACCTGGGACAGGAGGAATATTGCCTCCTGTTGACCATGCACCACATCGTCTCCGACGGCTGGTCTCTTGGTGTGTTTATGCGGGAGTTGACGGCGCTTTATGAAGCTTTTTCCACTGAGAAGTCCTCGTCATTGCCTGAACTACCTATCCAATATGCTGACTTTGGTGTCTGGCAGAACGAGTGGCTCGTCGGTGAGGTGTTGGAGGTTCAACTTAACTACTGGAAGCGGCATCTAGGTGGTCAGTTGCCCGTGCTGGAGTTGCCCACCGATCGCCCCCGACCTCCAGTTCAAACTTATCGAGGTGCAAGGCAATCTCTGGAACTGCCTAAGAAAAGTTCCGATGCCCTCAAAGCGCTCTCGCAGCAGGAAGGCGTTACTTTGTTTATGACCTTACTGGCGGTCTTCCAGATACTGCTCTACCGATATACAGGTCAGGAAGACGTTATTGTTGGTTCTCCCATTGCTAATCGCAACCGCGTTGAAATCGAAGGGTTGATTGGATTTTTTGTCAATACTTTGGTGCTACCAACTGAGCTTTCAGGCGAGCCAAGTTTCCGGGAATTGCTAGGTCGGGTGCGTGAAGTGGCTTTGGGAGCCTATGCTCACCAGGATTTGCCTTTCGAGAAGTTGGTAGAGGAACTGCAACTAGAACGGGATTTGAGCCGTAACCCCCTGTTTCAGGTGATGTTTGTTCTCCAGAATGCCCCGATATCGGCTTTGGAGTTTCGGGGTCTAAGTCTAACCCCTCTGGAAGTCCATAACGGCACAGCAAAGTTTGATTTAACCCTCGAACTAGAAGAGAGTGCCGAGGGTATCAGGGGCTGGTTTGAATACAACACAGACTTGTTCGACACCCTCACTATCACCCGGATGGCGAACCATTTTCAGACCTTGGTGGAAGGTATCGTCGCCAATCCAGAACAGCGCCTCTGGGGCTTACCCCTGTTGAGTGCAGCCCAACAGCATCAACTGCTAGTGGAGTGGAATAACACCCAGACAGATTACCCCAATCAAACCTGTATCCATCAGTTATTTGAAGCCCAAGTAGAGCGAACTCCTAACGCCGTTGCAGTAGTCTTTGAAAACGAGCAATTAACCTACCAGCAGCTCAATTATCGTGCCAATCAACTAGCACACCACCTGCAAAAATTGGGTGTGGAACCAGAAATGCTGGTCGGAATTTGTGTAGAGCGATCGCTAGAGATGATCGTAGGACTCCTAGGCATTCTCAAGGCTGGTGGGGCTTATTTGCCGTTAGACCCATCGTATCCCCAGGATCGTCTAGCCTTCATGCTGGAAGATGCCCAGGTGTCGGTGCTATTAACCCAACAGAAGCTAATCGCAGGTTTTTCCGAGTACAAAGCACAGCGTTTCTGCTTGGACACCGACTGGGAAGTAATCGCCCAAGAGAGCGAGGAAAAACCTGTCATCCGCGTGACGGCCGATAACCTGGCTTACACAATCTACACATCTGGTTCTACAGGGAAACCAAAAGGAGTGTTGGTAACCCATCAAAACCTAGTCCACTCCACCAGTGCTCGTATTTCTTATTACAGCGAACCCGTCACCAGTTTCCTATTACTTTCGTCGTTTGGCTTTGACAGTTCGATCGCGGGCATCTTTTGGACATTGTGCCAGGGAGGCATCCTTGTACTACCGCCAGATAAGTTCCAACAAGAGCTGTTACAGCTTACAAAGTTCATCGCTCAACATCAAATATCGCATTTATTGAGTCTTCCATCTCTCTATAGCCTGATATTGGAGCAAGCGGAACCACAACAGCTCACTTGTCTTCGTAGTGTTATTGTGGCAGGCGAACCCTGTTCCAGAGAGTTGGTTGAACGCCATACTAAGCTGCTGGCTCACACATCTTTGTTCAACGAATACGGTCCAACAGAAGGAACGGTTTGGAGCAGTGTATATCATTGTCAGCCTTCGGGACTCACAACACAGGTTCCGATTGGTCGCCCCATTGCAAATATGCAGATATATCTGCTGGATAAATATTTGAGTCCTGTTCCCATTGGTGTACCGGGCGAGATCTATATCGGCGGCGCAGGCATCGCCCGAGGCTACCTCAACCGCCCGGAGTTAACCAACCAGAAGTTCATCCCTAACCCCTTTAGCGCTGAACCTGGGCAACGCCTTTACAAAACTGGGGACTTAGCCCGCTACCTAAGCGACGGCAATATTGAGTTTCTCGGTCGCCTCGACCATCAGGTAAAGATTCGCGGCTTCCGCATCGAACAGGGCGAGGTTGAGTCAACACTCCTCCAACACCCCACCGTGCGAGAAACCACAGTCATAGCTAGAGAAGACATCCCCGGCGACAAACGTCTAGTAGCCTATGTCGTACCCAACCCAGAGCAGACACCCACCATCGATGAACTGCGCCGCTTCCTCAAGCAGAAACTGCCTGACTACATGGTGCCATCAGCCTTCGTATTGCTAGATGCCCTGCCCCTGACCCCTAACGGCAAAGTAGACCGCCGCGCTCTACCAGCGCCTGACCAGTCACGACCCGACCAGTCAGTAACGTTTGTGGCTCCTCGCAGCCCGATCGAGCAGCAGCTAGTTGATATCTGGGCTGAAGTCCTAAGACTGGAGCAGGTCGGCATCCACGACAACTTTTTTGAATTGGGGGGACATTCCCTGCTGGCTACCCAAGTTATTTCTCGCTTGCGCCAAGCCTTCGGAGTGGAACTGCCCGTGCGTACTTTATTTGAAGCACCTACCGTGGCTGACTTAGGCACTCGCCTTGAGACAGTTCGTTGGGCAGTGCAAGAATTACAAGCTCATGAGAGCGACACAATGGGTGATTATGAAGAGGGAGAACTATGAAAACGATTGATGAGTTTTTGTCTGAGCTTCGCTGTCTAGACGTGAAGCTATGGAACGAAGGCGATCGCTTGCGTTATAAAGCTCCCAAAGAAACACTGACACCCGCCCTGCTGCAAGAGCTAAAAGAGCGCAAAGCAGAAATCCTCGCATTTCTGCACAAGGCTAATGCTGCCAGCAATTCCAATCTTTCGCCCATATTGCCTGTCCCAAGGGACGAAAACCTCCCCCTCTCATTTGCTCAAGCTAGACTCTGGTTACTCGCTCAATTGGAACCAGAGAGTCCTGCTTATAACATACCTGCTGCCTTTCGCTTAACCGGTCTACTCAACGTAACCGCACTCTCGCAGAGCCTGAGTGAAATTGTCCGACGCCATGAAGTCCTCAGAACCACTTTCCCCTCTGTGGATGGGCAACCCAAGCAAGTCATCTCCCTACATACAGCTTTAAAACTGCCAGTAATAGACCTGAGGGAACTTCCTCCAGACCAAGGGCTTTCTGAAGCTCAACGCCTTGCCACCGAGGAGGCTCAACAATTCTTCGACCTAGCGACTGGGCCATTATTTCGCGTCCAACTTCTGCGCGTGGAAGAAGCGGAACATATGCTGCTCGTGACCATGCACCACATTGTTTATGATGGCTGGTCCTACGATATTTTCTTACGGGAACTGGCAGCGCTCTACGACGCCTTCTCCAGTGGCAAGCCCTCACCCCTCCCCGAACTGCCCATCCAATATGCTGATTTTGCCCACTGGCAGCGCGAGTGGCTACAGGGTGAAGTCCTAGAGTCTCAGCGAGACTACTGGAAACAGCAGCTAAATGGCAGCCTGCCCATACTACAACTGCCCACTGACTACCCGCGCCCACCAGTTCAGACCTATCAGGGTGGGTACCAATCTCTGGAGCTACCGAAAAACCTAACCCAGGCACTCAAAGACCTGAGCCAGCAGGAGCGGGGCACTCTGTTCATGACCCTGTTAGCAGCATTCCAGACATTACTCTACCGCTATACCGGGCAAGAAGACATTATCGTAGGCACTCCAATCGCCGGTCGCAACCAAGTGGAAGCCGAGGGTCTGATTGGATTTTTTGTTAATACCCTAGCCCTGCGTACCTACCTCAGTGGCAACCCAAGTTTCCAAGAACTGCTAGGTCGAGTACGCGAGGTCGCTTTAGGAGCCTATGCCCACCAAGACCTACCCTTTGAAAAACTCGTAGAAGAACTACAGCCCGAACGAGACCGAAGCCGCACGCCGCTGTTCCAGGTGATGTTCGTTCTACAGAACACTCCAACCTCCGCCTTGGAGTTACCAGGTTTGACCGTCAACTCCCTGAATATTGACAGTGGAACGGCGAAATTCGATCTAACCCTATTCATAATGGAGACGGCGCAAGGACTGAGAGCCTCGTTGGAATACAACACCGACCTCTTCAACGCCGCCACCATTACTCGGATGCTGGGGAATTTCCAGACCTTACTGGAAGGCATTGTCGCCAACCCTCAACAGCGTCTCTCAGACTTACCGCTGTTGACAGCAGCCGAACAACATCAGTTGCTGGTGGAGTGGAATAACACCCAAACAGATTACCCAAGTAACACCTGTATTCATAACTTATTTGAAGCCCAAGCCGAGCAAACTCCTAACGCTGTTGCCGCAGTCTTTGGAAGCGAGCAACTTACCTACCGAGAGCTAAATCACCGTGCCAATCAATTAGCACACCACCTGCAAGGGCTGGGGGTAGGACCAGAGACATGCGTGGGGATTTGTGTGGAGCGATCGCTAGATATATTAGTAGGACTCCTAGGCATCCTCAAAGCCGGTGCAGCCTACTTACCACTAGACCCGGCATATCCGCAAGAGCGTCTCACCTTCATGCTGGAGGATGCCCAAGTCCCAGTCCTATTGACCCAACAGCCGCAGGTTGAGAAACTTCCCTCACATCGAGCCAAAGTAGTCTGCCTAGACACTGACTGGGACGCCATTAACCGAGAGAGCCGGGAAAACCCCATTAGCAGCGTGACGGCTGGCAACCTAGCCTATGTAATGTATACCTCCGGTTCTACAGGCAGACCCAAAGGTGTTAGCGTCATCCATCGAGGTGTAGTGCGGTTAGTCAAAGGAGCCAACTATGCCAACCTAGCAGCAGAAGAAGTCTTCCTACAGCTAGCTCCCATCTCCTTCGACGCCTCAACGTTGGAAATTTGGGGTAGCCTACTTAACGGTGCGCGGCTGGTGATATTTCCCCCCCATACGCCATCCCTGGAAGAGTTGGGACAAGTTATCCAGCAATACCAAATCACAACTCTGTGGCTCACAGCGGGTCTGTTTCACCTAATGGTGGATGAGCGACTGGAGGATTTAAAGCCCTTGCGTCAACTCTTGGCTGGTGGTGATGTTTTATCTGTTCCCCATGTCCAGAAATTTCTCCAAAAAATAGGAGACTGTAAGCTAATCAACGGTTATGGTCCAACCGAGAACACGACGTTCACCTGCTGCTACCCAATAATAGAGCCTGACCAACTCGGTAACTCCGTCCCCATTGGACGCCCCATTACCAATACCCAGGTTTATCTGTTGGATAGCCACCTACAGCCTGTCCCCATCGGAGTTCCCGGCGAGTTGTACATCGGCGGCGACGGCTTAGCCCGAGGCTACCTCAACCGCCCAGACTTGACCGAAGAGAAATTTCTCCAAAACCCTTTTAGTGATGAACCAGGAACACGCCTCTATAAAACCAATGACCTAGCCCGTTACCTCCCCAATGGCAACATCGAGTTTCTCGGTCGCATCGATAATCAGGTGAAAATTCGCGGCTTTCGCATCGAACTGGGAGAAATTGAAGCGGTGCTGGCACAACACCCTACTGTGAAAGAAACCGTAGTCACAGCTAGAAAAGATATCTCCGGCAACAAAAGCTTAGTCGCCTACATCGTTTCCCACCAAGAGCAAGCATCCACAATCGATGAAGTGCGCCGCTTCCTCAAGCAGAAACTGCCCGACTATATGGTGCCTGGAGCTTTCGTACTTCTAGAGGCTTTGCCCCTGACTCCCAACGGCAAAGTAGACCGCCGCGCCTTACCAGCACCCGACCAAATCAGGAAAGAGCCAGAAGAAACGTTTGTAGCTCCCCGCAATGAATTAGAACTCCAGCTCACACAGATTTGGGAAAAAGTTTTAGGTGTCCACCCCATCAGCGTGAAAGACAACTTTTTTGACTTGGGAGGACACTCCATGTTGGCGGCACGTCTATTCGCACAAATCGAGAAGAAATTGGGCAGAAATCTCCCTCTGGCTAAACTCTTCCAAGCACCGACTATTGAGGAACTAGCTAGCATTTTCAGCCAAGAAGGCGATAGTTCAGAACATAACAAATCAACAATAAAGCTTGAGAGTGCAACTAACCTTCTGAATCAGTCTGGATTGTCATCGCCTTGTTCCTCACTGATAGTGATTCAACCTAAGGGTTCCAAACCGCCTCTATTCTGTATCCATGTGCTTGGCAGAGGTCTCAAATTCTACCGTCCTTTGGCACATCATTTGGGTCTAGAACAACCCCTTTATGGACTAGCCGCACAAATTATGGATAAAAAATATGCTCCCCCCAATCGCGTTGAGGACTTAGCCGCTCACTATATAAAAGAAATGCGGATTCTCCAGCCCGAGGGACCTTATTTTCTGGCAGGCGTGTCTTTTGGCGGCAGTGTAGCCTTCGATATGGCTCAGCAGCTAGTCGCGCAAGGCCAAAAGGTAGCTCTACTAGCCTTATTGGATACACACACTTCAGAGGCACTCAAACCAATATCAAGCAGAGAGCAGCTCTCTGCTCACTGGAGTAACTTTTTACAACTCGGACCAACATATGTTTTAAAGAAGGCGAAGGATAACGTGAAGGGGAAAATCCAGATCTTCAACGATAAGCTTAATCATAGCCTCAACGAGATTGGCTGCAAGTTTTACAGAGGTATCGGACGACCCTTGCCTAAGGATCTTCAAGACTTCACTTTTCAACAGGAAAACATTCAGGCATCAAGAAACTATGTACCGCAAGTCTACCCTGGTCAAGTAGCCCTTTTCCGGTCTACAGATCAGATTATCGGTGTAAGCTCTTACGCAGATCCTCTATTGGGCTGGGGCGAACTTGCTGCTGGAGGATTAGAATTCCATGAAGTTCCTGGTACCCACCTTGGTATGTTACAAGAACCTCATGTACAGGTGCTAGCCGAAAAATTGAAAGCTTGCTTAGATAAGGCTCAGGCAGAAACTCATTTGTGATCTGCCGCTTACGGTTGGAATCGGCGGTGGATAGATCCATGCTTATGGGGGTAAATAGAGAACCCATTTGGGTTCTCTAAGAGACTGGGTGAGCGCGGGATACTAGATGCGATGCGATCGCCACCTTATATCATGTCCGGTCGATTAACGATGATTAAACTTTTGCCTCCGGCCACCAATAGACTGGACTTCCCCCATACAAATGTACTAACATTCCTAAAACTATTACTCAACAAAGGATGCAACTGTTGAGCTGAAAATTTGTACCCATTTATCAGCAATAGCTGATGCAGGATCTCGCGCTCAATTGTTGTAGATTCAATATAATTGCCGATTACAAACAGATATCAATCATCTACATGGGTACACAATTTTTTACTCAACAATTGAAACCTTTCTGATGAGAGGCTTTTGAGCTTGTGTAAGTATATTTGCAGGGGCAAGTTCAGACTAAAAAGCCGATCGTATTTCGATCGCACTTAATTTCCTATTTACTTGCCTGGGTTTTTTTGAATGGGAAAAACACTCGACCTGCCAAACTTTGGAAGTAGATGCCACCGACGGTAATTAAAAAGACGAAATAAGCGATCGCCTGCACGACATAGAGCTTATCCGTGTAGCCAAACAGCGCACTTAACAACAAACCTGGAAACTTGTCTTCGGGAAGCAGTTGCGAGGTATTCCAGACCATCGGCCCGAGAATGCAAGAGTGGATTTTAGTAAATCTTTCGTAATAGAAACACAGTGCTGCTGATTCGCGATTTGTTTGCGATAAAATATTCACCGCGCTGTCAAAAAGTCCCAAAGTAGATACCACTAAGCCTGCTACAATGAAGAGCAATAAAATGCCCATATATTTGAAAAACAGGCGGATATTAATTTTGATTCCCCATTTAAACAGCAGGACACCAAGTCCGGTGGCTGAGAGAATGCCGCCCAAAGCGCCGAGGGCTGGAATAATGCCTTGTTGAAACTTGGCGACGACAAACAAAACAGTTTCAAACCCTTCGCGCAAAACGGCAATAAAAACTAAACTAAATACGCCCCAACCAGCATGAGAGTTTTGCGTTAAAGCAGCACTTACAGCGCCTTCAACTTCGGCTTTCATAAATCGCGCTTGCTTGGTCATCCAAATCAGCATCCAGCTCAGCATTGCGATCGCTATCAGCCCAAAGATTGCTTCTAGCAGCAATTCCATAATCGGTGCAAAAGGCTGATTGGATGCGGACAAAATTTGCATCGTCCAGACCAAAAGTACACCTATCAAAGCGCTGGCAATAAGTCCAAGCCCAACACCCCCAAAAACCCAAGGGCTTAAATAGCTTTGTCCCGACTTTTTGAGGCAAGCGAGAACGATTCCGACAACTAAGGCGGCTTCGACTCCTTCGCGGAGAGTAATTACAAAGGTGGGCAATGCTTCGCTAAAATTCATCTTTTTAGTTGAGGTAATATCTGGAGGTAATTGGTAATTTGTTTTACCAATTACCGTTGGCGGTTTGAGTTAACTTTTTTAAGATGCGGGTTTGACAACTTTTTGGCTGTCGCTTTCGATGGCTTTAACTAGCTGGTTGACTTGTTCGGTGGTTTTTACGGGGGCCGCCGGCGCGATCGCAGTTGGCCAATTTGCCTTAAGTTCAGTCATGTTGGCAACAATTGCTTTGTCAATTTCCGGGCTGGTTTTAGCCACTTGAGCGGCGATATCTTTGTACAGGCTTTCCGCGTACATGACAAAACCCCGCGAATCTTGGTATTCAATTATTGCGGAAATTTTGCCGTTAGCAACTGCCGCTCCGTATTCGGAATTAGCTGTATCCAACAAGCCGTTAATCACTTGCAGCACGAATTTCGGATCTTTTCGCTGCGTTTCGGGAAGGGCGGCAATTGCTCCATCAACTGCTTGCATTGATGTGGTAAATTCCGCCTTCACTTGAGCCGGATCTTTTGCACCCGCTTTAACTAAATCTTGCAATTTAATTAAAGTAGCCTTAAATTCAGGAATTTTACGCTCGTTTAGCTGATCTTCCACATCGGCATAAATTTCTTCGACTGGATGCCCGATGTGCGGTTCTGCCTGGTCGGGTTTGCCTTGATCTAAGAGCTCTTGGGCTACGAAAAGATGCCCTTTCATCAAGCCAAGTTTAGTCATGTAATCTACATCTTTGGCTTCGCCTGTCAGCACCACATTTTCAATAGTTACCAAGTCTTTGATTTGGTCGAATTGCGCTTGAGTAATGACATTTTTTGAAACCAATTCTTCGACTTTTCCGTAAGGGCGGCTGGCTTGAATTTTGTTAGAAAGTGCCGGCACTCCTAACTTGGCTTCGAGTTTATCTAACTCTGAAAGAATGGCAGTATTGATGTTGATGCCGCCTTTGCCGCCGTGATGCCCGCTGTGACCGCTTGTGGAGGCGGGACTGGCTGTAGCAGCGGGTGAGGGTGTGCTGTCGGTGTTGCTGGCTGTGGGGGAAGCGCAACCAGCTAGAGCAACGAGGATGGCTGTAGCAGTGACTCTAGGTAATAAACGAAATGTGGATAACATGGCAGTTGCTAATTTTTACGTTATGTGCATTTGGTTTCACAAGTTATTAAGAATAATTCTCAATTATTTGCGAGCTATTCATTCTACCTATTTGCGATCGAGCTTGTCAAATAATTTCATACTTTATTTGAATCGGTGCACCCTGGTAGCAGGATGTGGTTTAAGTGATGACTTCAAATACACCCATGCAGCCAGCTTCGGCGATCGCATCTTGATGGGGATGAAACATAAATTTTCCAGCGTAGCCGTAGGTAAATTCTAAAATATGCCGTTCAGCTACTCCCATTGTGATTACATCGGTTCTTTCACTGGGAGTTAAAGTCATTCCCGTGCGATATACGTCAAAAAAGTTGGCGTGCAGGTGAAAGGTCACGGCCTGTTCGTACTCAATCAGGTTAAGAACGTACAGCCGGATTAGCTGATTTCGGTAAATAGGGATCGGGTTGTTCATGTAATAATTGGGCAACCCGTTAAAAGCGTATAGTTCGTTTTTTTCGTCGTCGTTTACGTCGTATCCTCCCATGATTAACAAGATTTCATCGGCGGGAGGGCGGGGTTTTGGCGGATCGATGATGAACATTCCATATAGTCCCTTACCTACATGGCGAGTTACGGGTTCAATATGGCAGTGATATAGATGCAATCCGTAAGGATTGGCATCGAATTCATAAATAAATACTGAACCGTTTTTCACGGGTTTAACGCCATCCATGTCGCTGGTATGAACGCCGTGAAAGTGTAGCGAATGAGAATGTCCGGCTTTGTTATAAAAAATGACGCGGATTCGATCGCCCTCAGTTGCCCTCAATGTTGGCCCCGGCACTCGATTGTTGACGTTCCAAGTGTTGAAAGCGACGGCGCTGTTAAGTTGGACGATCGAAGTATTAGCTTCCAAGCGAAATTCCCGAACCGTGCGCCCGTTTTCGCGCGTCACCGTGCCGTAATCAAAATCCCGCGCAATTTGCATCGGGTTAATATTGCTGACGGTGAGTGCATCTGCGGGGATGGGCGGTATTCTCGCAACTGATGTCGGTTTGCGAGTCAAGTTTTGAAGTGCGATCGCGCCGCCCGCTACCCCAGCACCAGCTATTCCTAGCTGTAGCAGTTGGCGGCGACTCCAGCGCCCTGCCTTTTTAATGGCGGGACGATCGGATAAATCTGTCATACTTATTGAAAAACTTTCTCAAAAATTTTCTCGTGGTTGATTATAAGACATTACTAGCTTGTTGTCAATCATTGTCAACTGTTCTCTTTTTCTGCGAATTCAGAATATTTCATGCTGATTTCATCTCAGTATGTGAGCTTAAATGTTGGGGTAGATGCTGCCGATCGCTAACAATGTATAAGGATTTACCGCTATAAATTAGAATTATGAGAGTTTTGCTAGTTGAAGATGAGCCAGATTTAGGGAAAGCGATCGATCGCACTTTAAAGCAGGAAAAATATATAGTTGATTGGGCTTTGGATGGCAGTGAAGCTTGGGAATATTTAGACAGTCAGTGGACGCAATATAACCTGGCTATTTTTGACTGGTTGTTACCAGGATTGTCAGGATTGGAACTGCTGCGGAGATTGCGTGCTAAAAATAGCGCCCTGCCCGTTTTGATGCTAACAGCCAAAGACCGAATGGAAGATAAAGTTGCAGGACTAGATGCCGGGGCTGACGATTACTTAGTTAAACCGTTCGGGATGGCGGAACTGTTAGCACGATTGCGGGCTTTGCAAAGGCGATCGCCCCACATTCAACCGCAACAGCTACAGGTAGGAAATCTAGTTTTGGACTGCGGAACACGCACTGTGTGCCATCTCGATCGAAGTGGCAACAGCCAGATAATTGCTTTAACAAACAAAGAGTTTCAACTGCTAGAATACTTTATGAAACATCCCAACCAAATTATCACGACTGACCAAATTCGGAATCAGCTATGGGAAGCGAGTGCAGATAGCTTTAGCAATGTGGTAGCAGCTCAAGTGCGCTTGCTGCGGCGCAAACTTGAGTCGGTAGGCGGCGCGAATTTAATAGAAACCGTTCACGGCGTCGGATACCGCATGAGAAATTAAAGTAGGGCAGCTTCTCCGGTCGCCCCCACAATAAAATTTAATTTTTGTGGAACAGGCATCTTGCCTGTTCTTAACAATTATAGGACTAAGGCCAACTGGCACAAAAGTATGTAGTTGCGCTTCAGCGCTCTTTCCTAAGCTAAGAGCGCTTAGCCGGGTCAAGGTGAGTAACGAGCCTACTAAGTTTCAGCGTTTTAATTCTGAGTCCAAGCTCCCCCAAGCAATTTTCCTTGATTGAAGTCTCAAAAATTGGAAGTTGAAATAGGGGTTTTCGGCTTTTGGTCGGGTTCAGATTTAACACGCCAGACAGGGCTAGCTAAGAGCGCTGAAGCGCAACTACATACGTAAAATTGCACCCTTATTTGTAACAGTTGGCCTTCGTTCCAAATTATATAAAATCTGAGTTTAAATGAATCAAAATAAACTATTTAATCGAACTCGCTGGCAATTAGCCATTTCCTATGCGGCTGTAATGGGTTTGATTTTAAGCGTGTTAGGATTTGGGGTATACAAGGCGATCGCCCACGCTCACTGGGTAGCCATAGACCGGGAATTAGAATCGGTAGCGGGGACGCTACACGACAGCCTAGAACTCAAATTGCAGCAGCCCGGACGCTTGGAGCCAATAGTAAACGAACTTTTGCCCAACCTCCGGCTAGTTGGAGTTAAAGGCATTAAAGAACAGTTGCCAAGCCGCCATATTTTAAGCGCGATCAACCAAGGCTATTACTATATTCGTTTATTTGATTATTCCGGGAAATTAATTGCTACAGCAGGCGCTTATCCCGAAGAATTACCACCACAATTTAACTCCCAATACTGGCAAACAATAACTGACAGCAAAGGCAATATTTACCACCAAATTTCTGTAGCGCTACACACCCAAACACAGCAAGATTGGGGGTATTTTCAAGTTGGGCGCAACCTGCAAGACTTCAATGATTATCTCAGTACAGTGAAATGGGTTTTGAAATTAGGATTGCCTACAGCATTGATTTTGATAGGCTTTGCTAGTTGGTTGCTGGCAGGATTGGCCATGAAACCGATTTATTCTTCCTACCGACAAATCCAACAGTTTACAGCGGATGCAGCCCACGAATTGCGGACGCCTTTAGCGGCTTCGCAGGCGACTGTAGAATCGGCGCTGTTGACGCCTCAATTAGATGAAAAAGAAGCGCGGGAAATTTTGCGGACGATCGATCGCCAAAACCGACGGTTGACTCAGTTAGTTGCTGATTTGCTGCTGCTGGCTCGCATGGATAATCAGGCGATACGCGATCGCCCTCAATTGTGTTGTTTGAATGACTTGGTGAGCGATTTAGTCGAGGAATTGGCGGCAATGGCGATCGCTTCTAAGGTAGCGTTAACATCCGAAGTGCGAGTGCAGCAGCAATTAAATGTTGTCGGCAATTCCGACCAACTTTATCGCTTAGTTGCTAATTTAATTGTTAATGCGATTCAATACACTCCGGCGGGCGGCAAAGTAACAGTTATTTTAGATTGCAGCCACCAAGAGGCGATCGTTCAGGTTCAAGATACCGGTATTGGGATGGCGGCGGCAGATTTAGAACGAATATTCGATCGATTTTACCGAGTCAACAGCGATCGATCGCGCCATACCGGCGGTTCGGGACTGGGATTGGCGATCGCCCAAACCATAGCCCGCGCCCACCGCGGCAGCCTCAGCGCCCGCAGCGAATTGGGTTCCGGCAGCACCTTTCTCCTGCAGTTGCCTTTGTGAGCTACTATGTGAGGGAAACTGACATCTTGCACGATCTTCGCTTAACAGGTCTTTCTGGCCTGTTCCACAAAAAGTGAATTATCTTGTGGGGAGTAGGAGTTGGGATTTTCTAGCCAGCCCGTGAAAGGCTTATTGAGAATTGTCCAAGATGTGGGGAAAACCGAATCATCTATTTGTGGTAATCCCTTTTGCAGAAGAGAACACGATCGCCGAAAATCATTAAATAGCTATTTCTAAGCAATTAGCAGTCATCAGAGAGAAAAATTATGACAGTTTTAGAACAGGGAACAATCTCAATCCATACCGAAAATATTTTCCCGATTATCAAGAAGTCGCTATACACTGACCACGAAGTCTTCTTGCGGGAACTAATTTCTAACGGCGTCGATGCCATTGCCAAACTCAAAATGGTTTCCCGTTCCGGCGAATACGGCGGCGACATGGGCGAACCGCAAATCAACATAGCGATCGACAAAGAAAACAAAACCCTCTCAATTTCCGATAACGGCATCGGCATGACCCCCGATGAGGTAAAAAAATACATCAACCAAGTCGCTTTCTCCAGCGCAGAAGAATTTATTCAAAAATACCAAGGCAGTGGCGACGACGCAATCATTGGTCACTTCGGTTTAGGTTTCTACTCTTCTTTCATGGTGGCGAAGAAAGTAGAGATTGATACTCTTTCTTACCAAGAAGGCTCCCAAGCAGTACACTGGTCTTGCGACGGTTCTCCCGCTTTTGAACTATCAGAATCTTCCCGCACGGAACGCGGCACTACTATTACTCTTACCCTCCAAGACGAAGAAGAAGAATATTTAGAACCCACTCGCATTAAGCAGTTAATCAAAACTTACTGCGATTTCATGCCAGTTCCCATCAAATTTGATGGAGAGGAACTCAACAAGCACAAAGCAATTTGGCGGGACTCAGCCAGCAATTTGCAAAAAGAAGATTACTTGGAACTCTACCGCTACCTTTACCCGTTCCAAGACGAGCCGCTGCTGTGGGTACACCTGAATACAGATTATCCTTTCATTGTTAACGGGATTCTTTACTTTCCCAAACTGCGCCCGGATGTCGATGTTACCCAAGGCAATATTAAGCTATTCTGCAACCAGGTTTTTGTCAGCGACCACTGCGAAGAAATTATCCCGAAATTCTTGATGCCGCTGCGGGGCGTTATTGACAGTACCGACATTCCGCTGAACGTTTCTCGCAGTTCTTTGCAAAGCAATCGCACTGTGCGGAGAATTGCTGATTATATTGCGAAAAAAGTGGGCGATCGCCTGAAAGAACTCTACCGCGACGACCGTGACGAATACATCCGCTGCTGGCAAGATATCGGCACTTTTGTCAAGTTTGGAACTCTCAACGATGACAAGTTCAAAAAGCAAGTCGAAGATATTTTAATCTACCGCAGCACCTACGAACCAACAGCCGAGAAGCCAGAAACTGTAACGCCAGAAGTTCAGGTGCAAACTGAGGAAGGAGATTTGTGGCAAGATGTAACTCCGAAGTCTGAAACTTCTACTTCGACGCAGCCTTACACGACTCTAAAAGAGTATTTGGAACGCAATCAAAAACGCCACGAAAATCGCGTGTTTTATTGTACCGATCCGGCGTCTCAAGCAACTTACGTGGCAATGCACAAAAGCCAAGGTTTAGAAGTGCTGTTTATGGATTCTTTCATCGACACGCACTTTATCAGCTTCTTGGAAAGAGAATACTCAGATGTTAAATTCTCCCGGGTTGATTCCGACATCGACGAGACGCTAATTGACAAAGAGAAAGAAGCGGAAATTGTCGATCCGGCGACGAATAAAACTCGCAGCGAACAAGTTAAAGAAATGTTCCAAAAAGCTCTCAATAAGCCGAAAGTGAACATTCGCACAGAAGCTTTGAAGTCTGACTCTGCGGAGGCGACGCCACCTGCGATCGTACTTTTGCCGGAAGCTTTGCGCCGGATGCGCGACATGACGGCGCTTTTGCAGCAGCAAGCCGCCGAATTCCCCGAAGAACACGTTTTGCTGGTGAATACCTCTCACCCGCTGATTCAAAATCTGGCGAGTTTGAGTCAGGGTGCGATTATTCAAGGCGGCGGGGAGTCTCCGTCAAGTCAGTTGGCGAGTATGATTTGTCACCACGTTTACGACTTGGCTTTGATGGCCCAGAAGGGTTTCGATGCTGAAGGGATGAAAGATTTTGTCGAGCGATCGAATCAAGTCTTGACAAAATTGACTGAACGTGCAATGTAATTCCCCCCCCAACCCCCCCTTGCTAAGGGGGGAGTAAGAGTTTATTTCTATTGCTGAGCGGGCGATCGGGTGTTTTTTGTCCCCCCTTTAACAAGGGGGGCTAGGGGGGTTCTGCGCTGTTGCTATATAATAAAAGGCTGCACGCAAAAAACGGTAATCTGGAGCGCAATATGTCACGGAAATGTCAGCTAACGGGAAAGAAGGCGAATAACGGTTTTGCAGTTTCTCACTCGCACCACCGCACTCACAAATTGCAAGACGCCAATTTGCAGTGGAAGCGGGTTTGGTGGCCGCAGGAGAAGCGCTGGGTAAGATTGCACCTTTCTACAAAGGCGATTAAAACCTTGCAAAACAAGGGTTTGGAAATCATGGCGAAGGAAGCTGGAATTAACCTGTACAAGCTTTAAAAAACTTGGCTAAATTAAAATGAGGGCGATCGCACACTTGAGAGTGCGATCGCCCTTACTTTTAGAGAAAAACCTTTACTAGAGCAATTTTCGGCTTTTCAGTAAATAAGTAGTCATCTGACCTTTGCCTTTAACTTCGATCGCGCCGCGGTTTTCAAAGAAATACTTTTCTCGCAATTGCTGATAAGTTGTTTCTGTTACCTGAATACTCCCAGGCTTGCCGTGAGATTCCATGCGGGAAGCGGTATTAACGGTGTCTCCCCACAAATCGTAAATAAATTTTTTAATACCGATGACTCCGGCGACAACCGGGCCGCTGTTGATGCCGATTCTAATTCTGAAATTTTGATTGTGGGTATTGCTGAAGTCAGTAATTGCCTGCTGCATATCCAAAGCCATTTCTGCGATCGCTTCTGCGTGATCTGGGCGGAGAATTGGCAGCCCTCCAACTACCATGTAAGCGTCCCCAATCGTCTTAATTTTTTCCAAACCGTGCCTTTCTGCTAGGTTGTCAAATGTCGAAAAAATGTCATTCAGCCAGGCTACTAATTGCGTTGGAGAAACTAGCGAACTGAGCTGAGTAAAGCCTACTATGTCCGCAAATAAGACAGTAACGTCAGCAAAAGTGTCTGCGATTGTACTGTCTCCCCGCTTCAACCGATTTGCTATTTCTTCAGGCAAAATATTCAACAACAACCGTTCTGATTGTTCCTGTTGAACTCGCAGTGCACTTAAAGTCTCATTCAGAGCATTAGTTCGTTCTTTCACTCTAAATTCTAACTCTTCATTCAGCTTGTAAAGCGCCATTTCAGCCCGCCTGCGGTCTGTTATATCCGTACCGATTGCCAGCATTCCCGCGAACTTTCCTGCCGCGTCAAACAGCGGTTTATTTGCCCACGATACCCAAACCCGCTCGCCGCTGCGCCGGATACTTTCATTTTCATTTCGAGTATATTCTTCTGGGTTTTCCAAAATATCTCTCAACTTGGCTGCCAAGTCATTTCCTCTTGTATCTCTCTGGGGAATGATTGTTCCCACGGCGTTTTTGCCAATAATTTCTTCTTCATCGTAACCAAAAAAATTCTGTGCAAATTCGTTGAAAAATGTAATATTTCCTTCCGTATCTATTTTTAAAATAATGCTGTTAGCATTTTCCACTAATTCCCGATACTTAATTTCGCTTTGGCGCAGCGAATCCTCTGCTGATGCGCGTTCGGCTACACTGGCCGCCAACAGCAGCGATGTAACTACAATTACGCTCATAAAAGCCTGCAAAAATAAGATTGCCTGATTGATATTTTCGGCTTTGGCAATAAAAGGGCCGCCTCCCTGAGAACCGCCCCAAATGGCGATACTGGATACAAGGAAAGATGCTAAAACCGCCCCACCCTGGCCGAATTGAATGGTTGCCCAAATTACCAAGGGAAATGGCAAGTATTCGAGGGGATAACCTGAGATACTACCTTCACTTTTTGAGTTGTATACTAGCCAACTGACTGTTACTAATAACACCAGGCATATTGTGGCACCGATTCGATTTACAATTGTTTGAGAACTTGTATTTTGTGAAGGGCTGGGCGCGGGCTTCTGGTGGTATATAATCAACAGCAGGGGAGTAAAAATTAAAACTCCTAAGCTATCTCCGAGATACCAATTCCATCGAATGTGCCAATATTCGCTCCACTCAAGTACACCAGTTACACAGAGGCGCAGCGTGCCGAGAGTGCAGTTGATTTGAGTGGCAACTACAGCACCGCAGAAAACTAAATTGACTACATCTATCAGCCGCTCTAGTGACGGCCGAAACTTGAGTTTCTGTAACAAAGTAAATGCGATAAAAGCTTGCAGACAAGCACTTAAGGCAGATACTAATCCACTTATTAAGGAGACTTTTTGGTTGAAAATATCGAAAAAGAAGACGCCTAAAGCTATTCCCGGCCACACCTGGCGGCCGAACAATAAAAGTGCAGCTTGTGCAATTCCTGCGGGTGGCCAGACACACGTACCTAATGTATTTACGCCGGGGATTGAAACAGCTATTTTTGCTCCCACAGCGTAAGCAAAAGCAATGGCAGCTACTCGTGCTAAGTATTGCCAATTCCTAGATTCAGGAAATCGCAGAAACTGAATTTTTTTGGGAATCATAGTGAGAGTTAGATTTTTAACTAACGATAGCAACCGCGCCCGAAGATTAGAAAATTCTTAATCCTGAAATATGACTTCTTATATTGCTTCTTCCTTCTTCATTATTCTTGATGCTATAACTTGATACCGGTAAGAAAATAAGTGTTCATCTGGCTTTTGCCTTTGACTTCGATCGCGCCGCGACTTTCAAATACATACTTGTCCTGCAATATATCATAAATTGCAGACGTGACTTGAATGCGCCCCGGCAAGCCGTGGGATTCCATGCGCGAAGCGGTGTTAACGGTGTCTCCCCACAAATCGTAAATAAATTTTTTAATACCGATTACTCCGGCGACGACAGGGCCGGTGTTAATGCCAATTCTGATGCTGAAATCTTGATTGTGGGTATTGCTGAAGTCAATAATTGCCTGCTGCATATCGAGGGCCATTTGGGCGATCGCCTCTGCATGATCGCTGCGGGGCATCGGCAGCCCTCCAACTACCATGTAAGCGTCGCCAATCGTCTTAATTTTTTCCAATCCGTGCTTTTCTGCTAGGCGATCGAATGTGGAAAAAATGTCGTTAAGCAAGGAAACTAATTCTCGTGGAGAAATTTGGGAACTAATTTGGGTAAAACCGACTATATCTGCAAATAATACTGTTACTTCGGCAAAAGTATCGGCGATGATGCTTTGGTCTTGTTTTAATCTGTCGGCGATGGGTTGTGGTAAAACGTTTAGTAGGAGACGGTCGGATTTTTCTTGTTCTAAGCGCAAAGCTGCCTCAGCTTGTTTACGAGTTGTGATGTCTTGAACAGTACCTTCGTAATAAAGCAAATTCCCGTAGGAATCGCGCACGGTATAAGTATTTTCTGAAATCCAAATTATGCTGCCATCTCGGCGGTAAATTTGAGATTCAAAATCCGATACTTTGCCTTGTTCTTCTATTAAGCGGACAACTTCGGCGCGGCGCTCGGGGTCAACATAAAGCTGTTGGCTAATATCAGTTAGTGTACCCACCAATTCCTCGCCCGAACTGTAACCGTAAATGCGAACCAAAGCAGGATTGGCGCTGAGATATTGTCCATCTGGGGTAGTTTGAAAAATGCCGACGATCGCATTTTCAAAAATGCTGCGGTATTTTTCTTCAGCTTGCCGCAGCGCTTCTTCAGCCCGCTGGCGTTCTCGCGCTTCCACTGCGAAAGTTACAGAGTCTGCTAGAGAAATAGCAAAACTTTGTTCTTCAATAGTCCAATAACGGGGATTTCCTACGTGTTCCAAACAAATAACTCCTGCTGTTTCTGCGCCTATTTGAATCGGCGTATCTAGCATAGAAGTGATGCCCAAGGGAATTAGGTAAGATTCTGCAAATTCTCTAGTTCTAAAATCTTTTTGCGCGTCAAAGGCAGCAATTGCGCGTTCTTCTCCTAGTGCTTGAAAATAGACAGGATAGTCTGCTGCTGCTAATTCCAAACCGTGTGAGTGCTGGTTGAGAGTGCGATCGAACAAATCTAGGCACTCCATCTTGGATTTAGTGCGATCGTACAGCCAGACGCTCGATCGGGCAACTTCCAGAGTACGGCTAGCAGTTTCAGTTATTTGTTGAAGCGCTTTTGTTAAGTCGCCTTGATTCAGCGCTTTATTTTTGGCTAAATCAATTAATGCCGATTTCTGTTTCTGTAGCTGAAGTTCGCTTTGTTTCAGGGCATTTGTCCGCTCTTCAACTCGGATTTCCAGCTTTTCATTTAGCTTTTGCAGCGCTATTTGAGCTTTGCGGCGATCGGTGATATCTGTGCCGATGCAGAGGATTTCCAGGATTTCTCCTGCTGAACCAAGCAGGGGTTTATTTGCCCAAGATACCCAAACGCGATCGCCATTGCGCCGGAGGTTTTCATTTTCATAGCTGGTAAAGCGATCGGGATTTTGTAAAATTTGACTATAAACCAACTCTAAGTTCTTCCCTTCGAGGTCTGTCTGGGGAATAATTGTTCCCATTGCATTTTTACCAATGATTTCTTCCTGAGTGTAGCCAAAGAATATTTCCGCAAATTCGTTAAAAAAAGTAATATTGCCCTTAGCATCCAATTTCAGAATAATGCTGCTAGCATTTTCCACCAATTCTCGATATTTAATTTCGCTTTCTCGCAGGGAATTTTCTGCCTCAGCGCGTTCAGCTACTGTCGCTGCCAATAACAGCGAGGTAATTGTAACTACAGCCATAAAAGCTTGCAAAAATAAGATAGCCTGAGTGATATTGTCGGCTTTGGTTATGAACGGCCCCCCTCCATGAGAACTGCCCATAATTGCGATGCTTGAGACAATGAACGATGCTAAGACAGCGGCTCGTTGACCGAATTGGAGCGCAGACCAAATTATAAAAGGAAACGGCAAATATTCCAGGGGATAACGAGAAATAGAAGCGTCATTTTTCGAGACAAAGACAAGCCAGCTCACGCTAATTAATAATATTAACCATACTCCTCGCCAAATTAAATATCTTTGCTTGCGGTCTGTTTGTCTTTTTAAACGTTCGGCGGTTACTTTAGGGCGAAAAAATATTAGGATTAAGGGAGTTAAAATTAAAACTCCCATTGTGTCTCCCAACCACCAATCCCATCGAACAGACCAATATTCTGCCCAATCTACTTTGCCCGCTAAATATAGGGAAAACGCGCCAATAGTGCAACTGATTTGAGTACAAATTAGACCGCCAAACAAGATTAGATTAACTACATCTTTCAAGCGTTCGAGAGATGGACGAAACCCCATCCAGCCCAGGGCAGTTACTGCAACAACAGCTTGCAGAATAGCCCCGGCGTTTCCTCCCAGCCAAACCGTGAATATCTGCTCATGTGGGTTAACAAAATTTAGCAGAAATGTACCCAAAACTATGGCAGGCCAGACTTTTTTCCCACACAATAAAAGTCCAGCTTGGGCAATTCCAGCAGGCGGCCACACCGAGGAAGCAAAGGGACTAACACCTTCAATTGAAATTGCTAGCCTCGCCCCCACGGCGTAAGCGACAGCAACGACAGCTACTTGAGCTAAGTACCGCCCAATTCGGGATTGAGGGAATCGCAGAAACTGATTTAGGTTCAGATTCATACCGAGTTTTAAGTTTTAGATAATTTCACATCTCAAGGAAAAGGGAAGAAGGAAGAGGGAAGTTCGGCAACGGATTCTGTAACGGATGTAACGGATGTCAGGAAGTGGGAAGAGGGAAGAGCATTTCATATTTGTAACAATACTTCTTCTGGCTCCTTCTTTCTTCCTGCATCCTGCCTCCAAACTCCAATTTCTAGCGGGGGTGCTTTCATTGAGATGCTCCCAAGAGGGGAGCTAATGTAGGGTGTACAGCGCGCACCTTGCGATCCTAAATGTAGGTGCGGGGTGCGCGCACCTTACCAATTATAAAGGCTTAGTTGATGGCGGCTTCAATCCACTGTTTTAAAGTAGAATTTACTTCATCAATGAGAATTTCCTGTGATTTGTGAGTTGCTCTTTCCACGACTTCAACTTTGCCTGCTTTCAGCGAACGACCCGGAACAATCCGATAGGGAATGCCGATTAAATCGGCATCTTTGAATTTAACTCCGGCCCGTTCGTCGCGGTCATCGAGTAGGGTTTCAATGCCAGATTGGTTGAGTTGTGCATAGAGTTTTTCGGCGACTTCTACTTGTTGGGCGTCGGAAATATTGGGGATGCTAATGATGGCGTGATACGGCGCGATCGCCACTGGCCAAATTATCCCGTCTTTGTCGTAGGATTGTTCTACGGCCGATTGAGCTAGCCGCGACACGCCGACGCCGTAGCAGCCCATAACAAAGGGCATTTCTTCGCCTTGTTCGCTGGTGTAGGTGGCGCCCATTGCTTGGGAGTATTTTGTGCCTAATTGGAAGATGTGGCCGACTTCGATGCCTCTGGCGCTTTGCAAGGTTTGTTCGGGGTTGTGCGCTGCCCGATCGCCCTTTTTGGCGGTTCTGACACTTACAACCGTTGCTGGCAGGGCAAATTCTTTGTTCCAATTGGCCCCGACAACGTGATATCCTGATTCGTTTGAACCGGTGACAAAGTTTGTCAGGTCAACTGCGGTGCGATCGACTAAACGCAAAAACTTAGAGTTTACCTCCTTGCTTCCAGCGATATAATCATCAGCAACATCCGGAGCCATATAACCGAGAGGTAAAGATTTAGCAGCCCATTTCCGCTGAGCTTCCGCATCCGGAACAGTCAAAAATAAAACAGTTTTAGCTTGATAATTGCCCGCTAACTTCGTCAATTCATTGAGCAACTTTACCTGATTCACATCTTGGTCGCCGCGAATGCTTACCAATACCAAAACAGTCATGCCATTATCGTAAACTGCCTGGTAAAGCACATTTTTGACAACTTGCGTCGGAGAACATTTCAAAAACTTGCAAAGTTTATCAATTGTTTCAGTTCCTGGCGTTTCCCGCTTTTCAAACGTTGAAAAGGGCGACGGTTCCACATCAGCAGGCATCGATACAGCCTTTTCCACATTAGCTGCATACTGACCATCTTCAGTATAAAGAACTTCATCTTCTCCCGCTTCTGCCAGCACCATAAACTCTTGAGAACCAGAACCGCCAATTGCTCCCGAATCAGCATCTACTGCTCGGAATTGCAAGCCAGATCGGCGCAGCATATTGCTATAAGCTTGAGCCATATCCTGATAAGTTTTTTTCAGGCTTTCTTCGTTAGTGTGGAAAGAATAGCCATCTTTCATAATGAATTCGCGACCGCGCATCAACCCGAAACGCGGGCGAATTTCATCGCGAAACTTAGTTTGAATTTGATATAGATGTACAGGCAATTGCCGATAGGAACGAATCATATCTTTAGCAATTGTAGTAATTACTTCTTCGTGCGTTGGGCCCAGTCCCAATTCTCGCTGCTGCCTGTCTGTCATTGCAAACATAATACCTTCAGCTTGAGTATAGGTATCCCAGCGGCCGGATTCCCGCCACAAATCGGCCGGTTGCAATTGCGGGAGGAGACATTCTTGAGCGCCGGTAGCGTCCATTTCTTCGCGCACAATTTGAGATACTTTTTTGAGAACTCGCCACATTAAAGGTAGATAAGCGTAAATTCCGCTACCGATGCGCCGGATGTATCCGGCACGGAGTAATAATTTGTGACTGGGAATTTCTGCTTCTGCCGGGTCTTCGCGCAGGGTGACAAAAAGCATTTGAGAGAGTCGCATGGCTGATTTCCTTAAAATACCGGATGAGTGTAATTTTAGATCAACTTCTGATATTATCAGAACTAAGCCCGATTTGATTAAATATATGAATAAAATTTGGCAAAACTATGAAAAAGGTATGGAAGTATTTGATAATTGTCACTCTCCTACGGTGCAATCTCAGTGGCTTGCATTAAAAGATGAAATAGGAGAATTTGTTCGAGAACCTAATTTAAGCGAAATTTGGGATATTGTTCATGCTGCTGGTCGATTGTTTTACAAAATAATCGGAATTCCCTTATATTTACTGGCATATCCTACTGTTCGCAAACACAGTCAACGTTTCGAGGAGTACGGCTGTATTCGCAGCATCCGCAACTGTGAGGGTAAATGCTGTGGCAAAAATTCGTAGCCTAGGCTGCGGCGCACCCGATATCATGTTTGTTGAATTGCCTGCAATTACACTTAGAAAAGCTCGATCGCAACCGACTGCTTATGCAGATCCCTCCCTCGGAATTACTAGATCGTTTTGAGCCTAAAAATCAAACGGAATCCTCAACTAAGTAGCGCACTATACGATATGTAGAGTGCATCACATCGCACTTTACTACTATTGATAATTGGTGGGGATTGCCCCCGCCTCAAACTTGCCACTTTTATGCGGACTCTGCTGCTACCAGTCCCTTAAAAAGTAATTTCTGACTTTAGACGGATTTATTTTTTAGCTTCCACAGCCATAATAAGCAGTAAGGATGAGATCACTATAGAACTGAGTTATCACTCATCCCAATGTCACTAAGAAGGGCTTCCGTAAGATAAAGCCGAACCCAAACAAAACCTCATCTAAAGATTACAAACACCCCTAGAAAAAAGTTGGGGGCAATTTTCGATATGCCGAGTTAGGCATAAAAATTAAGGAGGTAAATTATGTTTCAAAGCGAGTTATTAATGTCGCTGTACACTCCAAAACTCGATAGGGGCCAAATGCCAGTAGAAATGCCAGTAGAAATGCCAGTAGAAATGCCTGTACAAATGCCTGTACAAATGCCTGTAGAAATGGATGTGCCATTTGACCATCCCGATATCGGAGGGCTGATGTTTTTAAGCCCGCAGTTTTTCGTGGCATTAATTGCCGGAGTCATTATGGCTTTCGGCTTCCAATTCCTGTTAACAAATTTCTCGATCGCCGCCAAAATATCAAATTGGGACGAGGCTTTACCCGACGATGACGATGATGATGAGTCCGAAAGTTTAGGCAAAAAAGTTCGGAAAATCGAAGGTTTAGTCGGGGGTTGGATTTTAGTCACAGTTAACCTGGCTTTATTTTTGGCTTGTTTTCTCGCAGTCAAACTAACTTCAATTGCCAGCGTAGACGGAGCGGCAATTATTGGTGTGGTAATCTGGGCTGCGTACTTTTTAACCCTGGTGTGGCTCGGTTCTAGCGCCGTCGGTTCTATGATCGGTTCCTTGATAAAAACTGCTTTTTCAGGCGTTCAAGGTCTGATGGGTACTGCCGGTGCAGCGATCGGCGGCAAGATGGCTAACGACCAAATGGTCAATACTGTAGAGGCATCTGTGGCCGCTGTCCGCCGCGAATTGAGTTCGGCAGTAGACCCGGATAGCATTCGCGAAACACTGCAAGATTATGTGGGTTCTTTGCAGTTACCCAAACTAGATGTTAAGGAAATTCGCGGTCAATTTGAAAAGTTGCTGGGCGATGCAGATATCAAATCTCTTGCCGGAAGCGACGTTCTGAAGAATGTTAACCGCCAGACTTTTGTGGATTTAGTTAAGAGTCGCACAGACTTTTCTCAAGAGGAAATAACTCAAGTTGCTGACCAACTCGAAGGCGTTTGGAAGCAAACTTTCGGCAAGCAGCAAGAGCAGAAAGACCCGAATTTAGAGTTGGTTGATTTTCTCAAGTTTGCGGCTCCCGATTTGCTGAAGTCTGACGAACTCAACGCCAAGTTATCTCAAATTCTGGAAAGTAGGGAAAACAAATCGGGCTCCAGCAGCGGCATGAAGCGAGCGATGCAGTTGGGAGTGGGATCTCTTGTGAACACTGTTTTGTCGCGGACGGATTTGTCGGATTTGGATGTTGAAAAAATCACTGGTCAGTTGCAGCAACTGACAGCCAAAGGGACGGAACAAGCTAAATCTTTGGCTTCTAAGGTGGGCGACAAAGTGCCTGCGCTGCCTTTCAATACAGCTAAGGCTGATGTGGAAAACTACTTGATGAATGCCCAACCTTGGCATCTCAACCGGGAGACCATCAAGCAGGAATTTAGGGATGTGATTTACGACCCGGAAGCTTCTCCTGGGGCTGTTTTGCGCCAGTTAGAGCTGTTTAATCCCGATTATTTTGTAGGGATTCTCAGCCGCCGTGAGGGGTTTGCTCCTGAACAGGTGACGGAAATTGCCCAACAGCTTGAAGGTGTGCGCCAAGAAGTGTTGGAAATTGTGCAAGCTGCTGCTGGTGAAGAACAGTCTCAAGATTTGCGGAGTCGGATTGAGAATTATTTGCGATCGACTGGCAAGGAAGAATTGAATCCTGAAGGTATCGAGCGGGATTTCCAAGCGCTTTTGGAAGATCGGGATGCTGGTTTTGAGGCTTTGCGCGATCGCCTATCGCAGTTTAACCGCGATACTTTGGTACAGTTGTTGGGTCAGCGGGAAGATTTCAGTCCAGAGGAAGCCGATCAGTTAATCGGGCGGCTCGAAAGTTCGCGCGATCGCGTGATTTCGAGAGCTCAAGAATTGCAAGAGCAAGCGAAATCGAAAGCGCAAGAATTGCGGCAAAAGGTAGAAGACTATCTCCGCAATACTAATAAGGAAGAACTCAATCCCGAAGCGATCGAGCGCGAGTTTCAAACGCTGTTAAACGACCCAGAAGCCGGATTAAAAGCGCTGAGAGAACGCTTGTCTCAATTCGACCGCGATACGCTGGTGCAGTTGCTGTCACAGCGCCAAGACCTCAGCGAAGAACAGATCAATCAGGCGATCGACCGGATCGAATCTGTGCGCGACAACATTATCCACGCGCCGCAAATAGTGGCAGATAGAGCTAGGGAGCAGTACGAGGAAGTTACTGCAAAAATTGGCGAGTACCTGCGGAATACAAACCTGGAAGAACTCGATCCAGAAGGCATCAATCGGGATTTGACCAAATTGTTTGAAAATCCGAAAGAGGGTGCTTTGGCACTTCGGGACAGACTTTCTCAGGTCGATCGCGAAACTTTAGTCAAGTTGCTGTCGCAGCGGGAAGATTTGAGCGAAGAACAGATCGAGCGGACGATCGATCGCGTGCAAGATTCGATTCGCAGCATCGTGAAATCGCCCCGCCGCTTGGCTTCTCGCGCTCAAAAAACAGTCCGCGATTTTCAAGGAAGTTTGGAAAATTACTTGCGGAATACGGACAAGGAAGAACTCAATCCTGAAAGCATCAAACGCGATTTGCAGTTGCTGTTTAGCGAGCCGTCCATGGGGATGCAAAGTTTGGGCGATCGCCTGAAGCACTTCGATCGATCGACTCTGGTAGCATTGCTGTCGCAGCGGGAAGACATCTCGGAAGAGGAAGCTAACAGAATTGCCGACCAAATTGAATCTGTCCGCAACCAAATTGTCGAACAAGTTCAAATGGTTCAGGACAAGTTTCAGTCAGCAATGGATGGTATTTTCGGGAAAATCCGGGATTACCTCAATTCGCTGGAGCGACCCGAGCTAAACTACGAAGGCATCAAGCGGGACTTACGCAAAGTGTTTGACGACCCGCAGGCCGGATTTGACGCGATTAAAGAGCGTTTAGGTGAGTTCGATCGCGGTACTTTAGTTGCCCTGCTGAGTTCTCGTTCCGATATTTCCGAGACTGACGCGCACCGAATTGTTGACCAAATGGAAGGAGCCCGGGACAGCGTTTTATTGCGCTCGGAACGCCTGCAATCTGAAGCCAAAAAACGCATCAAACAGCTCAAAAACAAGGCCAAGCAGCAAGCAGAAGATGCGCGCGAAGCCGCCGCAACTGCTGCTTGGTGGCTGTTCGGTACGGCTCTGACTTCTGTGGTGGTTTCGGCTTTGGCTGGAGCAATAGCAGTCAACGGTATTTCTGGTTTGTTTAGCTAGATTTTCAACGAGTTTGAAATAAAGTTCTCCTGATTCTAGGCCGGCTGTTTGCCGGCCTATTTTCTTTGGAATGATATCAAAGTTTTTTATAATTCAAAGTGGGCGGTACCTTTAGCAGCAATGTTTACAAGTTCTCCCTTGATTAACTCAACTCGATCGTTCTCAGCAAAAAATCCCAGTTCTGTCAAGCGGTGATATTGCGCTACCGTGAAGCGTTTTGCAGTTGCGATCGACATAACAGCCACCTCTATACAGGTGTGTTGCGATTATAGGCGATCGTCGATCGGCTAAACAATGCTAATCTGGAGCACCCCTCACAACAATCTTGTCAAATTTGCCTCATCCTTTGGTTGCAAATTTCCCAAATCTTGGTCAGTTTCCTCGACGAACTTATGTCCGGGATCATATCTGCCTTAAGCAAGATTCTAGCATCAGTATTTATTAGGTACTTTAACTAAGTAGCAAAAAGAAGTTTTCTAAATAAGAAAGCTGAGCAATACATATTATTTTGGAGGCTTGAATGACATTTACTACTTCCGGTGCTTACGACCAAGGAAAAGCAGATATTCAGAGCTTGAGTGTAGACGACCAATTAGGTTTGCTGTGGTTTGTTTACACCGAAATGGGCAAGTCAATAACACCAGCCGCTCCCGGTGCTTCCGGTTCGGACATCGCTCAGGGTTTGTTCGATCAAGTCAAACCGCTGCCCCACGAAGAACAACTACAAGTAATGCGCGACATTGCCTCAAAAGCCAATACTGAAATCAGCCGGATGTACGGGTCAATGAGTCCTGAAACCAAGCTGGCTTTTTGGTATTTCTTAGCAGTAGGAATGGACGAAGGAACTATTATACCCATGCCTCCCGACTATGAACTTCCCGAAGCCGGAAAAGCTTTATTAGGAAAGGTTCAGGCGATGGACTTTCAGCAACAAATTGATTTCCTTCGCGGTACAGTTTTAGTAATGGGTGCTGAAGCCGCTCCGGGCGCTGGCATTTAAAAATAGGACTTACGAAAAAAAACCCGGTTTTTCGGAGAATATTCGGTGTGGCAACGACGCATTTAGGAAGAAACCCGGTTTTTAGCCGTTTGATGCGTAAGTCCTCAAAAAGATTAGTAAGTAGCTCAAACTAATACGCCACGCCAGAAACCGGGCTTCTTCAAGAAACCCGGTTTCTGGCTGTTCTGTTTTTTTAGGTTGACGGCCAATACCCGCACTTTACAGCTAATAACTGAGTTCAAGGGATCTGTTTCCCACAACTTCCGGCGCACCGACTGTTAAACGCAGATCTTCGCAGGCAACTGTTAGCAAGGGCTGCCCTAAGTTTAAACTGGCAAAAGGACTTTCTTCTGCCACTTCTAATTCGCCTTTAATCAAACCGATGCGAGACTGTAATCCTCCTTTAAACAACAGCAAATTGCTGCGGTCAGCGCTGAAAACATTTCCGCTAAAAGGCAGCGGTAAGGCTAAACTTTGCTGGCTGTAATTGAGGCTGCACAGTTGACGGTTTTCTTGGCGAACTGTGACGCGGTAGCCTAGCGGTGCCGCCTTTACCGAATCGCTGCCTTCCCAACTAAATTGAGCTAATTCTTTAGGAAGTCCCCAAATTTCGCGCCCGCCGGCTACGGAGTTAGGATTGTCTACGTAGATGTGGGAAATCCAAGCGCCCCATTTTCCAGCATAATTGGCGATCGCGCTAACTACAATTAACTCATTGTACTCCATCACCGAACCCAACCCGTAGGAGGATATATAAATGCCACCTAGGGTTTTTCCGGGCAATAAAGAGACAATTTCTAACTCCGAGGGAACCAAGGGGCGCACTCGTGCCACATCTACCAATTGTAAAGTCTGAACAGCATAACCTTGCAGATTCCAAGGTGCAGGTGGATATACCATTTTAAGTGATGTAATGTCTGATATTTTATATTTATTTTAGCTTGGCGCTTCAAAAAGCAACAATTTTTGGTATTTCTTCATAAGTTGTTAGTAATTTACTTTATTTAAACAAATTAATAGGTGACGATAAATTTGATGAATAGTTGACGTGGGTTATCTGTTGTATGGGGGCGGGTTTAGTAATATTGTTAGTAGGAATTAGATATTATTCGTAAAACCCGCCCCTACAGATATTATCAGCGTTTATCCGCGTTCATCTGCGGTTAAAAACCTGCAAATCTACTTACTAGCATAACCCGTACTCACCAAAAACTCCCGCAACTTCCCAAAGAATTGAGTGCGATCGCGTCCTTGATAAACCCTCTCCAACAACTGCCAACCTTCCGCCTCCTGCCCCATAACATACTTGTTCGCCATGAAGGCCGCCAAAACCCCCTTCACCTCCCCATTTTCACTCAAACGCTTGTTAGATTCCAGCCAAAGCTCAGCAGAATTCGTGTATACTTCCACCGGATACTCTTTGCTAACATCTTGCATTTTACCTTGGCGGTACTGCCAAATTTGCAGCGGCAAGCGAGAATCAGCGTAATTTGTAAAAGCCTCGGAAAATCTGCCGTCCTGACTCTTAAACTCTGGGATATCATTTTTGCCAAAATCCACTATTTCGTAACTCACATTGCCCCAGAAATGCTTGACATGAGTGTATTTGTTAGCTGCCGAGTCGTAGCGGTAAATAAACGAATAATTGCAGCAGCGGACGCCGCTTTTGATTGACACTAAATCTGCCAGCACTTCCGGTTCCTTGTCGCCGTCCAAATCACGGATTCGCAGCGATAAAAAACGTCCTTCTGATATTTCTTCGCTGGCTCTATTGTCGGGATTATCTGCTAGAGAACGAGTCGGAATCAACACAGGTTCTTCTAATAAACTTTTACCGTCGCGGATAATTCTGATGCGGAGATTTTTAGCATTTTCTGCTTCTTTTACGAAAGAAACCTCCGCCCGAACTTTTCCCGCTTCCGAGATTTCTGTGGTTCTGGGCGGGCCGATATTCGCCGGAACTTGGGCGATATATTCGGCAGGAACTAAGGCAGTTTGGCCGGGTTTGGCGAGCGCCTGACAGAAAAAAGTTGCGACTTCGGCGCGAGTAACATTGCGTGTAGGTTCTAACTGTTTAACGGCGGGATAATTGACCACAAGTTGTTTTTCGGCGGCGGCGGCGATCGCATTTCTTGCCAGTTCGGGAATTTGCGGCGCATCTTCAAAAGTCGCCTCCAAAACCTCAGCCGCCGACCCCGTAGGTGTATATTTCAAGCCGCTGGTTAAAGCTACCAAAGCCTGCCAGCGGGTAATATTCAAAGTCGGGTTAAAGATACTGCCACTGTATCCAGACATAAAACCCGTCTGATAAGCTTCTCGAATTGCTTTAAAACCCCAGTAAGTTGTAGGAATATCTGCAAAGTCGATCGGAGCGCGGACTGTTTTGGCATCGGGAAAAGCCATGCGAACCATCGCCGCAAACTCAGCGCGGCTAACTGGGCGATTCGGGCGAAAAGTGCCGTCTTCGTAGTAGCCACTGATGATTTTTTTCTGCGCTAACTCCTCTATGCAAGCTTGCGCCCAATGGTTGTTAACATCCTTAAATTTGGCTTGAGCAAATGCCGGCGCTACATTTCGGCCCGGAAACATTAAATTTCCGATGATTATCCCCAGCGCTACCACTAAAGCGATGATAGCTTGCCATCTGTGCGATCGAATCATAGAACAGACTCCTCTACTTACAAATTGGCGATCGAAACTTTCGGAAAATTTATATACTATCAGGTATATTAACCGGATTTAATACCATTTATTAAATTTTTACCGACGACTAAGGACACGGCAGTGCCGTGTCCCTAATTTTTCGAGTTCCTATAATAAAGCTTACTTCGACTCTAAAGTCATCTCCATCGCCATTTTTGTTTTGATTGTTGATTCTTGGGAACTGCCAGCAGTTTTAGCACTCATTTCGCTATTTGAACTAATAGACACAGTAGAGCGAAAAGGAATTAATCTATCCAAGCGCATTGTGGCTGTTCCCCGACCCTGAGAAGCAAAAGATTTTAGGGTTAAGGTAGTTCCCGGAGGCAGTTGGGGAGAGCTAATATTTTGGGGGTTTGCTTGCTGCTCTATACTTACATTCATAGAGGCAACTCCATCTTGCCAGCTAGCCAATTCATAGGTAGCAATGTCCTTCACATTAATACCACTGAAATTAGAGGAAGAAGAAACGCGCCATTTTGCTCCTTTTCCGACAGCTTCGGCAGGCAGCGGCGAGGCAAGTTGCTCTATAGAGTTAGACATTTGTCGAACCATTTGTTTGACGTTATTGTCAGCTCCTTCGGGCAAAATAATGTCGCCTCCTTTATGAAAACCGCGATTGTCCATGATGAAAGAGCCTTTCACTCCCACCATGTTTTTGAGTGCGGAACGCATGGCATTTAGGGCGGCGGGCTGGGTATTTCCAGTATCACCGACGATATCTGCATTAGTGTAAGCAAACTCGTAGTAAATATCGCCGTTGGGAGCGATTTTAGTGACTTTGGTCTCGAAAGTCATCACCGATACTGGAATTTTAGCCGCAGCCGAAGACTGACCGGATGCGGATATGTCCATATCCATTTTTACGGTCATCACAGTTGTTTCTTTGACATCGATAGCTGGTTTCAGACGCAGTTGCTGTCGTGGTTCCACTCCCGGATTTAGCAGTTCCACTTGCGGGGTTTTCGAGTTTGGCGCAGGCGCGGATAAGCCAGGGGCTGGCTGCTGCACTACAAGGGGAGTTTCTGCACTTAGAGAAGCAGGAGAAAGCTCGATCGCCCATCCGGCGCTCGCCAAACAAAGAGATGTAATAAACAGTGTTTTTTTCATTAACTTAATTTCCTGTTATCTGAATGTTAGCCTGTTCCCACAGTCGATCGACTGTCACGAATTTGTAACCTTTATACAACAGCAATGGAATTATTTTATCCGCCGAAGCTGCAACATCTTCGCCGCCGCAATAGCCGTCGTGCAGTACAATAATAGATCCGTTTTCAGTTTGCTGCACGATGCGACTAATAACTTTCTTAACCCCCGGCCGCACCCAATCTTCCGGGACGACACTCCACATTACAGGGCGATATTCCCACTGTTGCAATAACTCTAATGTTCGTGGCGTAAAAATGCCGTTGGGCGGTCGCACGTCCAGGATTAATTTTGGGTCTAAATCGCAAGCTTTGGCAATTGCTTTCTGCGTGTCTTCTAAACTTTGTTTGAGTTCGTGGGTTTTGAGTTTGGGAAACGATATATGCTGATAGCCGTGGAGGCCGACCCAGTGTCCCCGATCGTACACTTCTTTAGCGGTTTCTGGATGGCGGTCAACGCAAAAACCTAGCCAGAAAAAACTAGCTTTGATGTCGTATTTATCTAAAATTTTTAACAGTTGAGGTGTGTGCTGACGGTGCGGCCCGTCGTCAAATGTGAGGGCAATTTCTCGGCTGTTGATATCTCCCGTCCACAGACATCTGGGAAAAGCAGATTTGAGGATGGGATGAACGACAGGAAACAGGGGTGCTAATGGCATTGATTAACCTTGATAAATGCGATCGGGTAGAAATGAAGCTGCGTTACAATAGAGTAAAGTTAACTCAATCTAGGTAAATATGACAACTACCGTTGAGATTGGAACGCTAATTGTCACCACGCCGGGAACTTGCGGTGGCCGCCGCCGCATCGCCACAACCCGAATTACCCTAGAAAATATTGCTATTGATTTTAATGCTGAGCTGACTCCAGAACAAATCATTGATGAAAAACCGCACTTCACTTTAACACCCCTTTATGGTGCACTAGCCTAATATTATGCGAACCAAGACAAAATTGACGCGGATATACCCGCAGAAAACGCTGAGTGGGAGCGCTTGGAATCTGCATATACGATTAAACTTAAGCCGTTACAATAGAAGAGGATAGGAATAGTTGGGAGCTTATAGTAGAGCTGAATAACTGTTAGTAAAAGATGAGCTATAGCCACAACAAAAAATCATTAAGTCTTTTGATAGATCCTCAAAGTATATCCGGTAAATTGACCTCTATCTCCCGGTCGATGCGCTTGCCCTACCGTGTCTTCCTATACTGAACACTATCAAAACTAAGCGACCAATCATCAAGGAGGAACAATGACCGAGGAATATTTAGCCGAACGAACAGTTTCAGCCGTATTTAAGGAAGAAGAACAATTAGACGGCGTAATTCGGCGGTTGCTCGATCGCGGAGTTTCCCGCGAGCACATCTCAGTCATGGGAAAAAACTTTCAGTCTAAAACTAGAATTGCCGGCTTTCTTACTAAAAAAAATGTGATTTTAGGCGGTCTGCGAAGCGGGGCGATTTTTGGTTCCTTATTCGGTTCTTTTTTGGGTTTGCTAACTGGCGTCGGCGTGCTGTTTATTCCCTTTGTCGGTGCAGTAGTCTCGGCGGGCCCGCTGGGTGCTGTACTGTTGGGTGCAGCTAGCGGCGCGATCGCAGGTTCGGCCGGTGCGGGTCTAGTTTCCGCTTTAGTCGCTTTGGGAATGCCCGAAGACAAAGCAGCTATCTATCAAACGCGCGTTGAAGCAGGCGAATTTCTCGTCATGGCAGAAGTCCCCGCAGATAAATCGGGCGAATTTCAACTCTTGCTAGAAAGTGCAGGCGGCGAAGAAGTTTCAGTTAGCGAGATGACCCTCCCGCGCGCCGTCAAAGGTCGCTGCAATAGTCCGGCAGATTTGTCTCCAGAAGTGCGATCGCACCTGTCGGAAGCTGCTCAAAAAACCTTTATGGAATCATACAACGCCGCATTTGATGAAAGCAACGACTCGATCCAAGCCGAACACACCGCTTGGGACGCCATTCACCAGCAGTACGAAGAAGATGAAAACGGCGTTTGGACTAAGCCTTTAGCGAAAGTCTAGTCTTGCAATCGCAGTAAACTAATAAAAAATAAAATCCAGCCTCTAGAACTGCGGTTCTGGAGGCTTTGACGATTTTAGATTTTAGATTTGAGATTTTAGAATTGTGCAAGACTTAATTAAGTTTTAGAATTGAGAATTATTAAAAACTTAATTTTTAATAAGTTGGGAATTGCCGAAAGTCGCATTACGGTTTGAAATTGGTATTGCATTAGGTTGCGTTGTCAAGTACAATCTATAGGCTTACAATATAAAATTGAGTTAAGCAAATGCAAAAATACGTTTGTACAGTTTGCAATTACGTCTACGATCCAGCAGAAGGCGACCCCGACGGAGGCATAGCACCCGGTACACCCTTTGAAGAGATCCCCGACGATTGGGTTTGTCCCACTTGTGGGGCAGCAAAATCCGATTTTGAACCAGCAGAATAAGCGAGAAAGAATTTGTCCGATCGAATGCTCAAAATTACAGTTATCGGCGGCGGTGCTGCTGGTTTTTTTAGTGCAATTACCTGTGCCAAAACCTACCCGCAAGCCCGCGTCACTTTACTAGAAGCTGGCCGGCAACTCCTGGCAAAAGTTCGCATCTCTGGTGGCGGGCGCTGCAACGTTACTCACGCTTGTTTTGACCCTGGTGTTTTAGTGCAGAATTACCCCAGAGGTGGGAAAGCTCTGCGCGGTGCTTTTACTCGATTTCAACCCCGCGATACTGTAGAATGGTTTGCCGGTCACGGCGTGAAGTTGAAAACAGAAGAAGACGGGCGAATGTTTCCGATCACAGACGATTCGGGGACTATTGTTAACTGTTTGATCCGCGCTGCTGAGGATGCAGGCGTAAAAATTCGCACTGGCGATGCAGTAGTTTCTGTAAAGAAACTAACAAGAAATACGGCAGAGGGCGAACACGGAGACACCGCCCCTAGTTTTGAAATTGAGTTGAAATCCGGGGAGAAATTGAAGTGCGATCGCATTCTTCTCGCTACAGGCAGCAATCCGTCGGGTTATAAGTGGGCAAAAGAGTTAGGTAATACTCTAGAACAGCCTGTTCCTTCTCTATTTACTTTTAATATTTCCGACAGCAGAATCAAAGATTTAGCCGGAATTTCTGTTCCTAATGCTAAGGTGAAATTGCCGGGAGCTAAATTAGAACAAAGCGGGCCTTTGCTAATTACTCATTGGGGTTTAAGCGGCCCTGCTGTACTCAAACTTTCGGCTTGGGGTGCGAGATTTTTGCACGATCACCATTATAAAACATCTGTGCTAATTAATTGGCTTCCCCAGTACAATGCGGAAGTTTTGCGGCAGCAACTGCTAGCGGTTAAGTCGCAGTTGTCGCACCGATTGATTGTTTCTAGCTGTCCGTTTCCGATGCCACGCCGCCTGTGGGAACGTTTGACAAGTTCGAGCGGCATTGATGAGCAAAAACGCTGGGCAGACTTATCTAACAAAACCCTCGATCGCCTCCTGCAAGAACTCGTTCAAGGCGAATATCAGATTGCCGGAAAAGGCGCATTTAAAGAAGAGTTCGTCACCTGCGGCGGTGTCAACCTCAAAGAAGTCGATTTTAAGACAATGGAAAGCCGCCGCTGTCCCGGACTTTTCTTTGCGGGCGAAATCTTGGATATCGACGGCGTGACGGGCGGTTTCAACTTCCAAAGTGCCTGGACTACAGCGTGGTTGGCCGGGAACGCGATCGGCAAATGAACTCGATTTAGACGGGCAATTATTAAATTTTGTGTTATTTTTGAATTAAGAGGCACCAAATGTGATTGCTGTTGAGCCTGTAGAAGAAATTCGCAGTTTTGCCTCCTTCCACATCGGGGTCAAACACATGAAAAACGTTAAGCTGAAAACCATAAAATTCCCGAACCACACTGACAGCCATCTTGGCTCACCTTTGATAGAAAAAAATGGCTTGGTGGAACTTAACCCAAAATTTACAAATCCTGAATTTTTAACCAACTGGATTTTTGAGACAAACCTGTACGGCGAAGCAGTTTCAATCGACCACTTTGTCATCACATTTCCCACCCGAACCGAACTCGAAAACTACGCCGCATCTTTCCGCCCTTTCGGCGCCAAAACAGTTGAAGGCCCCGACTTGTTCCCGCTCAAATTTTGTGCGGAAAACATTAATGTTCCCTCCGACTTGTGGCTGCATTTAATGACCTTATTAATGCCAGCAGGCGGCTTAGTAGTATTAGATGCGCCCCACGCAGCCGGCGACCAAACAGACCGCTTCCAGCAAGAAAGAGGATTAGAAGCAGTTCACCACGTCGCTATTCGAGTCGAAAACGTGCAGAATGCTGCTAAAATATGGCAAAACAAAAACTTTAAACCGCTATCAGAGCATCCTTTAGACTCCGGCTCATTAACCCAGTGGTTTCTGCAAAACCCCGCCGGACAAATCATCGAATTAATAGAACGTCTCCCCGGCAACAACGCTACCTTTGACTGCAAAAACATTGCAGGTTTGCGCCTCAGTGAAATCGCACTTTAGTAAGGCAGCCAAGATGCCTAGCCTACAATTGGCAAGTCCAGTTATCTCGTTGATCTCGTTTTATCTCATTCCCAGTCAGAGACTGGGAATGCCGATTCCGAGGAGGTGCCTCCTGTCTTTTCACTAATAAAATATATGGTTGCCATAAAAATCCCAAAAGTCACTTTTCAACCCCCAACATTCAACTCAGTTGAAGAAGAACGTCGCCACCGCAAACAGCGTTTAGCTGCCGCATTCCGATTATTTGCCCGCTTCGGATTCAGCGAAGGAGTGGCCGGACATATCACCGTCCGCGACCCCGAACACCTAGACCATTTTTGGGTCAATTCTTTTGGAATGCACTTTAGTTTAATTCGAGTCAGCGACCTAATTTTAGTCAACCACAAAGGTGAAGTTGTTGAAGGAAATAAACCCGTAAACGAAGCAGCTTTTGCCATTCATTCCCAAGTCCACAGCGCCCGCCCCGACGTAATCGCAGCAGCCCACGCTCATTCTCCCTACGGCAAAAGTTGGTCGAGTTTGGGCCGCCTGCTTGACCCGCTGACGCAAGATGCTTGTTCTTTTTATGAAGACCAAGCTTTATTTGACGATTACACCGGAGTTGTTTTGGAAATCGAAGAAGCTAAACGCATCGCCAAAACTTTAGGTGAGAAAAAAGCCCTTATCTTACAAAATCACGGACTGTTAACAGTAGGTCAAACAGTAGATGAAGCAGCTTGGTGGTTTATTTCAATGGAACGTTCTTGTCAAGCGCAGTTAATGGCCGAAGCAGCGGGAAAACCAATTCTCATCAAGCCAGAATGTGCGCGTTTTACACAGCAGCAAGTAGGGTCTCACCGGATGGGATGGTTTAGCTTTCAACCGCTTTATGACATGATAGTACGCCGGGAACCCGACCTATTAGATTAGAAACTAGGCGGTTGAAACCGCTACTAAACAAACACACGCAGCCTGCGGCGAATAAAGAATGAAGGGGGTATTAAAGCTGGATTTAGTATCAGGAGTGCAAAAGTTATAAATTCAGGCTGAAGCCGAGTCCAACCAAGCTATCAAATCCTCTTGACTGGTAAAATCTAACAAGATTTCTCCTAAATCCTGTAGTTGTTCGAGAGATAACTGCTGGATGCGAGTTTTAATTTCTGGTGGGATTTCGCCAGTGCGCCGCGCGATTTGACGTAAGATTAATGCTGTTTCCCCCTCAATTATGCCTTCTTGGCGGCTTTTAATAATAGCACCGCGTTGGTCTTCAAAAAACATTTCCCGCTTTTCCAATTCCTCTAATTCCTTAAGGGTTAAATTAGTTCTGCTGGCGATTGAAAAAGCTGTTTGAATTTCGGGCATTGATGCAAATTTTTCGGGAATTTCCTCGAAGAAGGGAGCATTTTTGATAAAATAAATCCAGCTTTGAATTAGGTTTTCGACTTGTTCCAGTTCTTTGTTAAACTTGGGCAGTTCGACAAACACTAATTCTATTTCTCTGTTATAATACTCGAAGTTTTCTTCGAGTTCTTTAAAGACAAAATGAGTGAGAAACTTTTCGGTATTTTCAAATAGAATAAAATCGGTAATTGTTAAAGCAATCAGAGGATTTAATTTAGAGTATCCTTCCCTGGGTCTGAGTTGAGTTGCGTAGGTCTTGGCGGCATTGTACACTACCCGTTTAGTAAAAGCTTCTACATTTATTACCTGCATTTCGATAATCACAGTTTTGTTGCCTGTAATTTTGGCTTTAACATCCAGGTAAGTGTCTTTTAATCCAGTAACGCTCGGCGCGGCGTAAGGGTCAATAATTTCTAAATCTTCAATGGTTGGCTGTGCGTCATAGAGCATAGCATTGAGGAAGCTAATCAAAATGTCTTTGCTCTGGGGCGAACCAAAGATTTTTTTGAAACCAAAATCTGTTTTAGCACTGATGAAAGGCATAATTAGTAAAGGGTAATTAGTAATGGGGGCGTTTAAATCACAAAAGTCCTTCCATTTCTAAGTCTTCAATTATCTGCAATCCGCGCGGGTCGCCGACTCGCAAGAGTGAAGATTTAGCATCTTCCCGCACGCCCATATCTTCATCTTCTTCTAAAGCTTCAATCAGACCGTCGATCGCCCCAGCGTACACTATATTATTCGGCAATTCGCGGGCCAGTTGCCCGATCGCCCAAGCGGAATTACTTCGCACAGCAGATACAGAATCTCCCCGCAGCGCTTCAATCAACGGCGGAATCGCAGCAATCACCACAGAGTAACCAACTTTTGCCATTTGACCCAGAGAACTCGCCGCCCACAAACGCACCGCCGAAATATCAGTTTTCAGAGCATCAATTAAAGATGGCAAAGTGCGGTGGTCGCTGCAATTTCCCAGGGCCCAAACTACCCCTTTGCGAACGTAACCGTTCCAGTCGCAGTTAAGCTGAAGAATCAGCGGTTCCACAGCATCGGGACTCGGATTTCGCCCCAACGCATAAGCTGCGCTCACCCGCACCAAGGGGCAACCGTCTCTCAACAAATTAATTAAATGCGAAATTGCTCGATCGTCCTGCAGTTCGCAAAAAGCCCGCGCCGCAATCATCCGGTGCTGAGGTTCTGGGGATTCCAGCAAAGGCAGCATTTCCTCGGGATCTGGCAGCGGGGGTTCGGATTCATAAATTTGATCCAAAGGGCTTTCCAGTTCCGTGTCAGTATCAAGGGCGTTGGAGTAGTCGTTATTGTGCATAAAAAAACTTTACCGTACTGAGGATGCTCCTCAGCAACTCAGACAACGGTCAACAGCAACTAGGATAATACCAATAAAAGTATTCCGAGGGAGGACTGAAGTCCTCATGTGGTTCATAGTGAGGACTTCAGTCCTCCATAAAGTTCGCAGTCAAGACTTAAGTGCCCATAAAGTCACAAAGTTTTCAGCTTCTTTGTCTATCAAAACTCTTCGTCCTTACTACAAACATTACCTTTTATTTTTTAAAGAGACTTGAGCATCGAGACGGAATGACTTTGATAGCCTAATTTTTGATAGAGATTCACCGCAGGCTGATTGCTCAGAAATACTTGCAAACCAATTTGCCTATCGCCCCTTTCCCGCGCCCAATTTTCAGCATGAATAACTAAAGCTGCACCGATCCCCCGACGGCGATGTTCCGGTGCTACGTACAGCAAAAAAATGTGAGCGTAGCGTTCTCCGGTGGTTTGGTCAATCGCATTTCCCAACCACAAACATCCGACAACCGATGTCAGATTTTGGACTTGAGATTGGGGATTGAGATGCTGCGAGGGAAGCGCCGGCAAAATTTCTGCCTCTTCCTGGCTGTTTTTCTGGCACTCTACCCACCAAACCGGCGTCTGGTTAGAAAAATACTGCTCGACAGTTTGAGCCAAATGTTCCAATTCCCCATCCGGGTAAAGCTCTCGGTAAGTCCGGTGCATAAACTTTACCAGTTTTGCCCGATCGAGTCCCGATCCTGAGCGCAGCCCGTAGCCCGGTATTAGTTGAGCAGACATCAGCTCACCGGACACGCAAAGCGGAATAATTTAGTCCCAAGAAAATTGGATTCACTACTGCCGCTTGCTTTTGGGGGATCGCTTCCTCAATCGGTGCCGGGGCAGCCATGTCAGCCGGCAAAAAGATGCGAGCGCTGACTGCTACCAGAGCCACGAAAAATACTAATATCGCTATAAATGGAGCAATGTATTGACGAATGATAACCATAACCGCAAAAACTTGATTCTTGAGTTGATATTATCAAGTGTACCATAAAATATGGTCAGCTATAATGGCTGCTATTGGACACTTAGCTCAAGAAGAGAGCGATCGCAAATACCAACAACCACAAAATCTAATCTTATGAGTGCCTCGCCTGCTGTTTATGAAGCTCTGGCTAAGTCAATTGTTTTTTTAAATCAAAAACCTAACGCACAAAATGAAGTTTCGCGTTTCCTAGATACTAATGGCTACTATATCGATCGCATATTCGACGACCCAGAAACAAACTTTTATGCGATCGGGTTCGGTTCATCCAATCCCGAAAACCCGCCAGCCCTCGTATTTAAAGGTACAGACTTCATCGACGGCGACGCTATCTTTTCCGACTCCCGAGACATTGGTTTACCGGAATTTGAAAAGAACAAAGATAATATCAAAAACTGGCTAACAGAAATCGGTCAAGATACAGGTAAAAACCCCAACAAATTATTGCCCGATGTCATCGGGCACAGTTGGGGCGGAGCAGTCGCTCAAATTGTAGCAACCGAATACACATCTCTGACCGGCGATATCTTTACTTTCAACTCTCCGGGAGTGTCAGCGAGTACATTCACCAGTTTTCGGAGAAATCTCAGCAGGGCAGGCAACAAAAATGTCACTCACTACATTGTCAGCGGAGATGTAGTCAGCTTGTTTGGGGAAGCATTTATTCCGGGTAAAGTATTTATCCAAAGTTTTACTGACCCGAGTATTAATCCCTTAACTGTTTTGGCAAAACATCGAACTGAAAATTTGTTAACTACTCCGCCCGCGGGTTTTTTGCAGAGGCAAATTTCTGTAGAACAATTAAACAGTCCCGAATTTACTTATAACAACGACTCGGATTTTAACGAATTTATCGCTGCCCTAAATTTTCCCCTGGCCAATGTGTCAATCCCAATCCGAACCAGAGCGGGTGCAGAGAGTTTGAGAACAGCACCAGAATTTTCTTTTGTGCAGTTAATCAGACAAATGCAATACGGTTTAGCTCCCTTACAACCGAATTATCTATCAGGGGACGATCGCAACAATACTGCTACTGGCGGCCCTGGAGAGGATACAGTTATCGGCAATCGCGGTAACGATACTCTCAGAGGCAATCGAGGTAATGACAGCATCACCGGTGGTGATGGCGACGACTTCTTGTACGGTGGCAGAGATAACGATTATTTGGACGGTGGCGACGGAAATGATTTGATTTCCGGCGAGTTTGGCAACGATTTTTTAATGGGCGGCGCGGGGCGCGATCGCTTTGTATTGGAATCAGGTGGCGGAGCCGATGTGATTGTAGATTTTCAAGATAGTCAAGATTTAATTACACTGTCGCGGGGTCTAACTTTTCCTCAAATTAGAGTAACCCAAGGTGGTGACGGAGCATTAATTACTATCCCGGTTACTGGGGAAATTCTTGCTACTCTCAGAGGCGTAGTTGCCAGCGATATTACGCGGGTAGATTTTGTATAGCTTTAGGGCGAGAAAAATTTGTAGTTTTGGTGGCGCGAAACCGGGGTAGGTTTTGTAGCAAAATTGTTTTTATTCAGAAAAAATGTCTGCTAAATCTGCCCCTACAAAGCAACGAAATATGACCAATTAATATGGTTAATAACCGGAGTTTACAGTAAAATAAATTAAGTAGCTTAAACACTAATTCCCAATCTAACGACAGGAAATAAAAAAATATGCCCTCCTCCCCCGCCGCTTACGAAACTATAGCTAAGCAACTTGTTTACATAGATAACAACCCCCAGTCTCAAACTTTAGTTCAAACAGGTTTGAGCGCTGCTGGCTACCAAATCGATCGCACGTTTGACGATCCCGCGACTGGATTTCACGCGATCGGCTTAATTTCCACCACCCCAGACAAACCGCCCGTTTTAGTATTTCGCGGCACCGACTCGCCCGTAGACGATCTTGCCAACGCAGACAAGCGCGGCGTCGGTTTTAACCAATTTGAAGCCAACAAACAAGCCTTAGGAAATTGGCTGACACAAATCAGTCAAGATACAGCAAAAAACCCCAGGCGCTTGGCACCAGATCTTCTCGGACACAGCTTGGGCGGCGCCATAACGCAACTCGCGGCCACCGAATTTACCTCTACTATCGGAGATATTGTCACCTTCAATTCTCCCGGAGTTGCTCAGAGCACAGTCAATACATTTAAGCAGAAAGTCGGCGCCGGAAAAAATGTAACTCACTACATAGTTAGCGGCGATTTTGTTAGTTTGGGAGGAGAAGCTTTCATCCCGGGAAAAGTAGTTCTTCAAACATTTACTAACCCGATTATCAACCCGCTATTGGTCTTGGACAAGCACACCCAAAGCGGTTTGTTAACTGCTCCTCCTCCCGGCTTGACTCAGACAGAAATCTCTGTAGACCAGTTGAACCGCCCTAATTTCACTTTCACAGATTCGGATTATTTAGAGCTGTTAGCTGGCTTAGACTTTGCACTGCCTGCCTTGGGAAAATCGCTGCTATCGCGCAGCAGTTTAGAGCAATTAAGAACCGCTCCGGGAAGCTCCTTTTTAGGAAACGTTGTGGCAATGAAAACTGCTCTCGATCCGTCCGCAATTAATAATTTAGTAGGCGACGAGGCCAACAATACAGCCTCAGGTTTTGCAGGGGACGATATTATCATTGGCAATGGGGGAAACGACACTCTCACGGGCAGCAAAGACAACGATATTATCAGCGGTGGCGTCGGCAACGACCAGCTATTCGGTGGCAAAGGGGATGACAATTTGAGTGGTGGAGAAGGAAACGATACGCTGATTGGAGGAAAGGGTGCGGATCTCTTAATTAGTGGCGCTGGACGCGACGTATTGGTGTTAGGAGTAGGCGCCGGTACAGATACATTTATAGACTTTCAAAAGGGTCAAGATTTAATCGGTTTGAGCGGAGGTTTGAGGTTCAACCAACTGACAGTTACTCCAGGCGATTTTATAACGACGATTGAAGTGGCCAGTAACGGCGAAGTTCTTGCCAGTATTACTGGCATTCCCAGTAGTCCGCTAACAGCTAGTGATTTTATTGCGATTTAGTTGGCGGCTGGCAATACAGATATTCGGTAGCGGTAGGGACACAACATTGTTGTGTCCTTATTTTATCTTATGAACGCAAGCACACAGAATTTATACTCGTTAGATGATTAAAAACCTCAATATTCCAGCAGGGGCGGGTTTACCGAAATCTCGAAAAAGTAGTGCAGACATTGCTAAACCGGCGTTGCATAATTGCGGGATGATTTTGATTGTTTTGTGGGATGGGCGTCCCGCCCGAAGACGTGTATTTTCACAGCAGGCGGGACACCCCACAAGAATCATCCTTAAATTGTGCAACGCGGGTAAACCCGCCCCACCCGGATCTGATAATTATAGCGATCGCACTTGATATTAATCGAAATCGTCCAGTCCAGGCCTGGGCATGGATGCTAATTTTTTCTCATCTTCTAAGGGCAGAAAGAAAATGGTTAGCATACCGGGAATCACAGCCAGCGCGCTCATCAAGAAATAATTTTGATAGCCGAGATTCGCCTGCAAGTAGCCGCTAAAAACGCCCGGAATCAGCACTCCTGCGGCCATAAAAGCCGTTGTAATTGCATAGTGAGATGCTTCGTATTCAGGGCGGACAGTCCGCATCAAGAACACTGTATAGGCAGCTACGCCAAGTCCGTAAGTAAATTGCTCGATCGAATTTACGGCATAAGCCCATTCAATCCCCGGTTGATTTATCGCCAACAGCCAATACAGCACGTTAGTTGAATTTTGCAGAATTGCCGTCGGCCACATCCATTTTTTCAATCCTTGTTTAGCAATTAAATAGCCGCCCAGCAACCCTCCAATTAACAGAAACATTACCCCGATCGTACCCGATAACAGACCCATGTCCGATGTAGAAACTGCTAATCCTCCTTTCTCCACTTTATCCATTAAAAATGGCGGAGCCATTTTAAACGTCAAGGCATCGCCTAACCTAAAAATTAAGACATAAGTAACAATCCAACCAATTTTATCTTGCTTAAAATATGTTTTAAATGCTTCGATAAAGCTTGTTGTTTGTTGGGGGGCGCCGGATTCCAGAGCGTAATTTCTAGGATAGGGAAGATACCACCGCTGAAAGAGATATATCAGCACAAATATAATCGCACAAATACCAAAGGCTGTCGCCCATCCGTAGTTAAGCGCAGACACGCTAAAATCCGAACCGAAAAGTGACAGTGGAATGTTTTGATATATTTTGGTGTCGCCTGTATTTCCGGTCACTAAATGCTGTTCTGCCAGTTTCCCCGCTAAGAACACCAATACACCGCTACCGGCAATGACAGCACCTCTATAAGCCGTGTTGCGAACCCCGACAAACAAGGCTTGCTGGTCTTTATTGAGAGTGTTTAAATAAAATCCGTCAATGGCGATGTCGTGAGTAGCTGACACAAAGGCGATCGCGGTAAAGATAACAAGCGATATAATAATCGGTGCCGGCGTTAATACGCCAAAAGCTAGGAAAGCAAACAGAAAAGCACAAATGATTTCGGTTGCTAAAATCCATTTGCGTTTGGTGGAATACAAATCCACTACGGGCCCCCACAAACCTTTTAATACCCAGGGAAAAGACAAAAGACTTGTCAAGCCGATGAGTTCGTTGCTGGTTCCCATACCTTTCAAAAAAATCACCGACATTAAATTAACGACGGTGTAAGGGAGACCTTGAGCGAAGTATAATACTGATACCCACAATCCAGCGTTATGCTTTTTTTCCATTGCAGAGATATTTTACCTAGTTACTTATTTGATTTACTGAGTGCGATCGACAATTCCGGTCAATTCAACCCCTGGCATCACAGTATATGCCATTCCGATGCCAGCGGCAGCCATATAAATAGTGTATTTTAGCATCATTCATACTTAAAAGTATTTTTATTTTGTGAATTAGCCTGCAATAATTTTTCTCCGTTAAAATGAACGAGGTAAGCGCGAACATTCTTTTCCCAGTCAGAAGTCTCATAAGTTCGCAGCAATTCCAAAGCACTTTCTTCTATCTGATATGCAGTTTTTGGACTATTCACCGGACGTTCGGGACTGTCAGGATTAACAACAATTAAACCTGCATCTAGAAACTGATGCACCGTTTGGCGGCGCACAGTTTCCCGCGTATTTGGTGCATATTTTTTACTGTACTCCTGCTCCATAAATTCCATAATTGGTGTGATTCCCCGAAGTGGAGATTTTGCCAATTCCCAAGCATCCTTTGGCTTGAGGTCAAGCAAAGCCAGAAGGGTTAAGGCGGAACGTTCGTTAAGTTGACCTTTTGGAAAACCCAGCGCTGCAAGTATTTCTAGAGATTCATCAATACGGTTTTTGATTGTGATTGGGCTATTTTCTAACGGATTGGTCGCGTTAAGCAGTTGTGTCTCGACAAGTAGATCGAGCTCCCGCTGTGTAGGAAATATTTCTCCTATTTGAGCGCCAAGTAAAAGTAATTGCTCTAGATTAGGATACTTCAAATTGCGTAAATCCGTAGCATTAACTTGAGTGTGTCCGTTGAACAGTCGGAAAAACGCATCTACCAAACTCGAATTTAGATAAACAGCCAATCCCCGCGCCAGGGTGAGGTCTAATCCGCGTCCCTGTTGGTGAAAGTAATTCAAATGGTTCTCAAAACCAACGCTAGAACTATTAATTTTATTTGCATCCCAGACAACTGCAACAATTCGCTTTTTCTCTTCCTTTGACGAGAAGCGCTTGCTCAAAACATAATGTTCGTTAGGTACGAGGAGTGCAGCAGTTTTTTCCGTGACAGCTAAAGCTTGATGCTTTCTCGTTGCGGTGGGATATTCAACACCGCCAGCCCAGAAGTGTGCGGGATAAATCAGCGGAACTGTACCGTTCTCAGGTTTTAGCCGCAAGTCAGAGCGAACACGAAAATCTACAACTTTTCCCGTAGAAACTGTTAAGCCTACTTCCTCTAAGGTGCAAGTAAATTGAGCCATTTGCTCGACTACTTTCTGGCTGACAGAATCCGGTAAAATCAGAATAAATTGCTCGGAATCTTTGGGATTAATTAGGGCGGTATAGGGCAGTTGGTGAGACAAAACCAGGTCGTCGCCCACGCTGCTGCTTGAGGTAATTAGTACAGTATCTGGCTGTTCTATTTGTTTGGTGGCGCGCACAATAATAGTTTCTTGCAGCACTGCATCATCGCGAAATGGCAACTGTCGGGATTCAAAGATGTGTACTTGGCGCAAAGCCATCATTTGAAGGAATACTTTGCGGAAATCTCGAAAGTATAAACCGTTGCAAAAGCTGCGGGGAGTAATCGACACTAATTCACCGTTTGGTTTGAGCAGGTGAGCTGCAGCCACTGTGAAGCCAGCGTAGAGATTACTGGTTTCTAGTCCTATAGAACGCAGCAAGATTCGGGCTTGGGATTTAGCGTCTATCTTGGCATAGGGAGGATTGATAATTGCATGGGTAAATTCCCGTTTTACTGGCTGTGTAAATAGATTGGGCTGCAACATATCGGCGCTGTCTTGAATAAAATCAATTTCGCGAACCTCACAGGTAAAAGATATCCCAAAACGCTGACATTCAATACTGCACAATTCTAAGGTTTGCTTGAGGTATTCAATCAAAATAAGGTCAATTTCATAACCTGTAACGTGCAGACTACGCGGTTTGTTTGGGCGCTGACAAAGCTCGCAAACAACTGCTGCTAGCAGGGAACCAATACCAGCACCGGCATCTAAAAGCAATATATCGGGACAGTTAAATTCAAACATTCCCGCCATCAAACTTGCGACTGAGGCAGGTGTTAAAAATTGTCCCTTTTCTCCTCTCTGGCTTTGCTGCAACTTCCGGGTTGCTTCTTGGCGCCAGCTATCTACTCGATCGAGTAAATTGCTTGCAGTTGAGTAGCTGTTACCCGGAAGGGCTAGCGTTTGAAAGTGCGGTACTATCATTTGTTCAAAAAGTGCGATCGCCAGTTCAGTGTATTTTCGCCCAAACTTTCACCATTGTGCGAAAATGTCAAGCGGACGCTCAAACCAAAAGTCCGTAAAGGACAGTTCAACGCTCTCACACACATTTCTGATGCGAAATACCAAAACATTCTTTTTGTCAAGCTTGTTCCTGATTGGCTTAACAATTAGTTTTCTGCTGACTCCTGGTTGGTTCTCCAACTTCCCATCCCGGGCGACCGCAACTATGCCCCCGCAAACCCAAACCGCCGAATTTCGCGCCTTCTGGGTGGACGCCTTCAACCCCGGCTTCAAAACCCCTCAAGAAGTCACAAAATTGATCGCAGACGCGCAGCGGGCAAATGCCAACGCCATCGTCGCCCAAGTCCGCCGCCGTGGCGATGCTTTTTACACCAGTGCGATCGAACCCCGCACCCTCGATCCCAACGTTCCGGCGGGTTTCGATCCCCTGCAAGATTTAATTGACAAAGCCCACGCTGCAGGCATTGAAGTACACGCTTGGATGGTGACGCTGCCGGTGGTTTCGGGCACCAAACTTCCCGCTGGTCACGTTTGGCAACAACACGGGCCTTCGGCCCCCGGCAGCGACAATTGGGCAATGCTGACTTACGGTGGGGAAGCCCAAGGCTATCTCGATCCCGGTCATCCAGACGCCGTAGATTATACTGTTTCCGTCTATTTGGACTTGCTGAAGCGCTACGATGTGGACGGCGTACAGTTGGATTATGTGCGCTACGGCGGGCCGACTTGGGGCTACAATCCGACTGCGATCGCCCGTTTCAATCAGCAAACAGGTCGATCGGGCAAACCCGCACCCACCGATCCCGCCTGGATGCAGTGGCGGCGCGAACAGGTGACAAATTTAGTGCGGAAGCTTTATGTAGAAAGCCTTGCGATTAAACCGCGTGTTAAAATTACTGCCGCCACGATCGCCTGGGGAGACGGCCCAACAAACGATGCAGGGTGGTATCAAACGCAGCCTTACAAAGAAGTATTGCAAGATTGGCGCGCTTGGCTGGAAGAAGGGATCGTAGACATGGCGATGCCGATGACTTACCAGCGCGAGTACAAACGATCGCAAAAACTCGCTTACGACAACTGGATCGAGTACGCCAAAGACCACCAGTACAACCGCCAAATTGCGATCGGCCCCGGCAATTACCTCAACTACATCGAAGACACTCTAGGCCAGATTCGTCGCGCCGAACAGCCGTCTGCGAAAGGAAATCACGTCGCAGGTACGGTGCTCTATTCCTACGCTAGCAGCAATATTTACACGAATGTGGAACTGCGATCGGGCGGTAGCGGTGATTTGCCCCGCCAGCCTTGGAAATACGTTCCCCAAAGCAACGACTTGTTTTACACCGCGCTTTCGCAGCCGAGTCAATACGTTGATGCTGCGACGGGCAAAACCTATGAAACTCAGCCTGTGTGGGCGACAGCAGCAGCGGTTCCCGATATGCCTTGGAAGTCGCGACCGACTACAGGTGCGATCGCCGGAAATTTGCAGCGGTGCGCTCAAACTTGCGACGGTGCCAGTTTGACATTGCAGTCGATCGATGCTGCTGGCCAGGTGCGTCAACTGCGCGCGGATGGTAAGGGATGGTTTGGGGCGATCGAGCTTTCTCCGGGAACTTATCAGTTGAAAGTTGATGGAAGTCAGATTCAACAAACTGTTAATGTTGTCGCAGGTGAAGTCACAAAAGTAAATTTCGGAGCCTCTTAATATCTTTTTAGGGTGCGCCGAGGTGCGCTATTGCGATCGACTTACAGCGTATCCCGGGTTTATAGAACCCATTTAGGATCTTTTTGTTGTCTCACAAGCCTTTGAGGTATCTAGGTTGTATCTGGTTTGATGCCTGTTAGCTTAAAGTCCTGACTCTGGTATTAAATCCTCTGGTAAAACGATCCCCTCAAAAGCAGATAGTTCGCTCAAGAAGATACCAAATGGGTTCTATAAAGTTTCTAAGATTTCTGACTTAGGGAATCTTACTTTTGCGAGTGAAGCATACTTATCTGCTTCAGAGCGATAGCCAGCCGCACAAGCTACGACGGTAGTAAAGCCTTTTGCAGAAAGACCCAACACGCGATCGTAATTGACAGGTTCAATTCCTTCCATTGGACAGGTGTCAACACCAAGCAATGCAGCACTGGTCATAAAGTTGCCCAGTGCAATATAAGTTTGGCGCGTTGACCAGTCATTGATATTAAAACTGCGGCCACCATCAACCAAGTCACTGACGATTAGACTCCGATATCCTGCCATTGCCTCTACAGTCCCGCCCCGCAGCTCGACAGTCCGAGCTATAAAGCGATCGACATCCTCGGCACTGAGATGCTTTTTAATCGCGAACACCACATAATGAGAGCAATCAGTAACCTGTGACTGATTCCAGGAGAGGGGCTTGAGCTGTTCTTTAAGTTCCGAGCTGGTAATAATCAGAAATTTCCAAGGTTGAAGCCCATAAGAAGATGGTGTTAACACTAACGCATCTTCTAAAGCTGTCCAGATTTCTGGAGCGATTGTTTTGGCTGGATCGAACTGTTTGGTGGCATATCGCCATTTGAGATTTTCGAGTAAGTCTGTCGTAGTGATGTGATTCATTTCTTTTACTTAAGAGATTGCTATTAATCATGGTTGAAACGGATAATTACAGGCTGGCTGCAAATAATCCTGGTTCAAATGAAATGATAACGGAAGCGGTCTGCCAAAAGTAGCGAGCAGGTCGATTTTATCCCCCGACAGACTAATTTTTAGCTAATTCCTAATCGCTTTCTAGAATGCTTGCGAGCAAAGCTTGCTGCGCGTGCATCCGATTTTCTGCCTGATCCCAAACGCGCGATTGACTGCCTTCAATCACTGCATCGGTAATCTCTTCATCCCGGTGTGCGGGCAAACAGTGCAATACAATTGCATTCTTATCTGCTAACTTCAGCAATTGTTCATTTACCTGATAGGGTTCAAACAAAGGAATCCTGATTTTTGCTTCCTCTTCCTGTCCCATACTCGCCCAAACATCAGTATAAATCACTTGAGCATTCTTCACTGCAGCTTCTGCATCCGCCGTCACAGTAACTTCTGTTTTTCCATTAGCAATATTCTTAGCTTTTTCCACTATCTCAGCATTCGGCTGGAAATCTTGAGGGCAAGCAATTCTGACATTCATTCCCGTCATTGCACAGCCCAACATCAGCGAATTAGCCATATTATTGCCATCGCCCAAATAAGTCAAAGTTACCCCTTCCAACTTGCCAAAACACTCTTTTACTGTCATTAAATCCGCCAGCACTTGACATGGGTGTTCGTCATCGGTCAGTGCATTTATCACAGGAATTTTCGCATAGTTGGCAAAAGTTGCTAAGTCCTTTTGCTCGAAAGTCCGAATCGCCAAAATGTCTAAATATCTGTCTAAAACCCTGGCTGTATCTACCAAAGGTTCGCCGCGGCTGACTTGTGTAACGTTGGGATTAAGGTCAATTACTTGCCCTCCCAATTTATACATTGCTACCGTAAAACTTACCCGCGTTCGCGTAGAAGCTTTGGAAAATAACAAGCCGAGAACTTTATTGCGTTTCAGCTTGACCATTCCCGATTTTAAACTGGTTGCTAGATCCAGCAAATAATTTAATTCGTCAATGCTTAAATCTGCCAGACTTAATAAATCTCGCCCTTTTAAGGAATCCATGCTTTCCCCCACACACAAATTTTTAACTTTGTCTTAAATCTTAGCCCGCAGAGGCAGGTTTTGTTTCTCTAATCCCTAGTTGACATCTGCGGGTAAGGTTTATGCGGGCAATTGCTCGATCGCGCGATCGATCGAATCGCAACCTTGTTCAACTGTTTCTACCACAGCCAACACGCCCCGCAATTCCCCAGCGCCGGGGAAACCCTTAGCATACCAGGTTAAGTGCTTGCGCGCTTGGCAGACACCACTTTCACCTTTATATTCCCACAAAGCCCGCAAATGTTCCTTAGCACATTCGAGACGTTCAATTGGTGTCGGAGCTATCTTTTCCACACCAGTTTTCAAGAAATAATCAACTTCTCCAACCAAAAAAGGATAGCCCAAAGTTCCCCGCGAACACATCACTCCATCGGCGCCGGTTTCTTCCAGACATCGCATCGCTGCTTCCACTGAAAAAATATCCCCGTTGGCAATAACTGGAATCGATAAAACTTCTTTAACTCGACGAATCCACTCCCATTTTGCCGGGCCAGTGTAACCTTGCGATCGAGTGCGGCCGTGCACGGTAATCATTTTTGCTCCCGCATCTTCCATCCGCTTGGCAAATTCCAAAATATTAATTTCTTTGTCAGTCCAACCGATCCTAGTTTTAACCGTGACAGGAACATCTACCGCTTCCACAACAGCCCGCACAATTGCCTCGGCCGTTTCCGGGTCTCGCAGCAGGGAAGAACCGCCGCCGTTTTTAGTAATTTTGTTAACCGGACAGCCCATATTAATATCAACAGTATCCGCTCCTTCTGCCACTGCTTTCTGGGCCGCTTCTGCCAAGAAATCCGGCCGGCAGTCAAACAATTGAATGCTAATCGGGCGCTCGTTCGGGTCAACTTCCATAATTCTCGGCAGTTGCTTCACGTAGTGCAAACCCGTAGCGTTCACCATTTCCGTGTACATCATCGAATCCGGCGCGTAGCGGCGCACCAGGCGGCGAAATACCAAATCGGTAACGCCGGATAAGGGCGATTGCAGGACGCGACTTTTAACTTCAAAATCGCCGATTTTGAGCGGAGTTGCTAACCTTTCTTTTAATTCGGGAGATAGAGCAAGCATAGTCGATCGCACTTTAATTCTAATATCTGTATATTATACTACACTTCAGATAGTTGACCGTTGTTAAATATACTTTTAGCCGATTATTGAGTGACAGCTAAAAGTATATTTAACCTGACCGCAAAGCGTATTTTACCGAGTCCGATCGCCCGCATTTGAATATTGTTAAACCAGGGCCCAAACGCCAACACCGGCTACACTTAAATCTCTTTGCCTCTTCGATCTATCTATGGGCTGTGACCATTAATGAGGTATCTACCTACTAAGAGTGTTGCGCCAGTCCTATTTTTCGTGTTTAATTCTGCCGAATGCTTTGGCTGCCTTCCGCTCCGGCTGCCTTCAGACGACTAATGCTTAAATTTATTGGGATTCTGCAAAAGCCGTACATCAGATCGTTTTAAACTACAATTGGTGGATTCCTGACGACGCCAATCGAACATTAAAAAAATTGTAGAGAATTCCTATGGACGCCGCAGCACTCTGGCAACGTTATCAAGACTGGCTTTACTATAACGAGGGATTGGGACTTTACCTCGATATCAGCCGCATGGGATTCGACGACGCTTTCGCAGCAGCACTGAAGCCCAAATTTGACAAAGCTTTCAAAGACATGGCAGCTTTAGAAGCAGGTGCGATCGCCAATCCCGACGAAAACCGCATGGTGGGCCACTACTGGTTGCGAAACCCCGATTTAGCTCCCACTCCAGAATTAAAACAAGAAATAGTCGAAGGCATAGCACAAGTCGAAACATTTGTCAAAAAAGTTCAAAACCGCGATATTAAACCGCCCTTTGCTCCGCAATTTACCGACATAATTTCGATCGGCATCGGTGGTTCCGCCTTGGGCCCCCAATTTGTCTCCGAAGCTTTATCCCCAGACATTCCGCCCCTAGCAATTCATTTTATCGACAACACAGATCCCGCTGGGATCGATCGAATTCTCAACAAAATCAAAGACAAACTCGCCAGCACCCTAGTAATTACTATCTCCAAATCCGGCGGCACCCCCGAGCCCCGCAACGGCATGATTGAAGTTCAAAAAGCCTTCGCCGCCCAAAAACTCGACTTCGCCAAACAGGCAGTTGCGATCACTGGAACAGACAGCAAACTAGACAACTTAGCCAAATCCGAAGGCTGGATTGGCAGCTTCCCGATGGCAGACTGGGTGGGAGGTCGCACTTCGGAACTCTCAGCAGTAGGACTTTTGCCAGCAGCTTTGCAAGGCATCGACATTCTGGCGATGCTCGACGGCGCTAAAGTCATGGACGAAGCTACCAGAATTCCCGACGTTAAAAACAATCCCGCCGCCCTTTTAGCCATGAGTTGGTATTTTGCCTGCAACGGACGGGGCGAAAAAGATATGGTAGTTTTGCCGTATAAAGATTCACTACTATTGTTCAGCCGCTACTTGCAGCAATTAGTCATGGAATCGATCGGCAAACAGGAAGATTTAGACGGCAACACAGTTCATCAAGGAATCGCAGTTTACGGCAACAAAGGCAGCACCGACCAACACGCCTACGTCCAGCAACTGCGAGACGGCGTGCCGAATTTCTTCCTAACATTTATCGAAGTGTTGGAAGACAGGCAAGGTATTTCCCCAGAAGTAGAAACCGGCGTCACTTCCGGAGATTATTTGTCTGGTTTGTTGCAGGGAACTCGACAAGCCTTGTACGAAAATCACCGAGATTCCATTACTGTCACCATTCCCCAAGTCAACCCTAGGACAGTAGGAGCATTAATCGCCCTCTACGAAAGAGCCGTAGGTTTTTACGGTTCCTTGGTGAATGTCAATGCTTATCACCAACCGGGCGTCGAAGCCGGCAAAAAAGCGGCCGCTGCTGTATTGGACTTGCAGCAACGGGTACTGCAAGTGCTAAAAGACGCCCAAAAACCTCTTTCTGTCGCAGAAATAGCCAAAAAAACAGGAAAGCCAGAGCAAATTGAGACAATTTACAAAACTCTGCGGCATTTGGCAGCCAACGGGCGCGGCGTAGCTTTCGAGGGAACATTAGGGCAGCCTGCTACTTTAACAGCAAGTTATAAACAGAATTAAACAGTAGAATTAAAAATTAAAAGTGAAATTAGTCACTTTTAATTTTTAAGGTTTAATTTTTAAATTCCCCTCATGCCCTTGACGATTCTGGTTGCTGACGACGATTTCGCGACTCGCTTGTCGATTACCGATTATCTGGAAATTACCGGATACTCTGTAATCCCTGCTGAGAATGGCAAAGAAGCTTTAGGTTTGGTAGAGGAATTTCAGCCCCACTTGATTGTTACCGACATTACAATGCCGGAGATGGATGGCTACGAATTCGTGCGGCGAGTTCGGACTCGTCCCGCTTTTCGCTTGCTGCCGGTGATTTTTTTGACGGAACGCACGAGCACGGAGGAACGGATTCGCGGCTATCAGATGGGGTGCGACAATTATCTGGCTAAGCCTTTTGAACTCCCAGAGTTGGGGGCGGTAATTCGCTCTTTGCTCGATCGCTACGCTCTAATCGCTCAGGCACCGTCTCATTCCCCAAAACCAGAACCGACGCCAACAGAGGCACGCAGCAGAGCCAATGGCCAGCCTGAAGCGGATTTTTTCACTCAAAAGCCAGAAACGGACGATCGCGCATCTCCAAGCCAAAATGCTCCGAGTTTGACTCAGCGAGAGCGAGAAGTGCTAGATTTGCTGACAGAAGGTCTTTCTAATATTCAAATAGGCGATCGGCTCCACCTCAGCCCCCGAACCGTCGAAAAGCACGTCAGCAGCTTGTTCAGAAAAACAGAAAGCAACAACCGTGCAGAACTCGTTCGTTTTGCGATGGAACACCATTTAGTCAGATAACCGCCAACGCTCTGGGCAAGAAAATTACCTGCACTTACCACGCTGAATAAATAACATCATGGTCAACAATTACTTAAAAAATCAGAAAATTCTATATGCTGCAGCATTAGCAGCTTCCATAATTTTCTGTATTGCCATGACATCAATGGGAATCAGCAAGTATTACAGCGTTTTACAGGGTGGAGACAACTATAACGATTTCCCTACCAGCGGTTTCAGCCTCATCCGAGTTCTAATTAACGGTTCCTACTTGATAGCAACAGTTACATATATTATCTGGTTAATTAAAAAAAAACAGACAAGTTCCAGCTTTCTAGATATTTGCAAGTATGCAATCCCCTTTCTGGCACTTGCCCTCATAGCTTATCCCCTAAGCAGTGACATTTATATGTACTTGCATTACGGAGCAATGAGCTTACATAAAATTAATCCTTATCTGAATAATCCCGATACCTTCATTTCTAACGTATCTCCCTTCTTCCAATGGTTGCAAACTTCTACCTACGGCCCAGTTTCTTTATTCTTTTTTGCCCTATCAGCACTGGCGGTACCAATTAGCCCTTTACTGGGAGTTTATATTTTTAAAATAATCTGCGTGTTGGTACACACGCTCAATGGCTACTTAATTTGGCGGTTGCTAACAAAGGCTGAAAACCGTAACCTCATAACAATGGCCTATTTAGTCAATCCCATGCTATTGAACGAGCAAGTAGCTAATGCTCACCTTGACGTTCTTCTGGCTAATACATTGATAGTTTTAATAGGATGTATTTATTACCAACGTTATGTTTTTGCAATTTTAGCAATTTGGGTGGGTTTTCTAGTAAAAACCTTACCTATAATTTGGTTTCCCTTAGTTTTTGCTTTCCTCTGCAAGCAGCGTCGGTGGAGAGATTTAGCAGCATCCGTCTTGCTTTCTTTATTAATTATCGCGGTGATAACTTATACATTTATGCCAACAGTTTCAGCTTGGAGAAGTCTTTTAAATCCGGGAACCGCCGGGGCGACTGCTCGATCTTTTCACCATGCGATCAATTTATTGATGAATTTTTGGCCCAATGTAAGTGTTGAAACTAGGGAAAGTATTCTATCATTCCTAAAATATTTTGCCTATTTAAGCTGGATTTTTTACTATGCAGGGACGTTGATTAAATCATTATTCCGCAAAAAAGACTCGGAAATTAATTTGGTATCAGATATTGGATGGACGACTCTGACTTTGTTTTTGTTTGCTACACCTTGGCTAATGCCTTGGTATCCATCTATTTTGCTGCCAATTGCTGCTTTGAGTATCAATTCTCCCCATTTTGTATTGACAAGTTTAACTTTTTGGGTGTCACCCAGTATCATTTTGGGAGCGGGATCTGGAACAACTGTCATATCCCTAATTACGAGCTTTGTTAGCGTTGTCCCCCCTACAGCATTGCTAATATTCGGCCGGAAAAAGGCACTTTTTTAATTTAAATTGATTGCTGACCGCCAACGGTTAAATTTTTCCGACTGACAACGTACTCTAACAAACCCTCTGAAGCGTCCAGCAGCAAATCAATTACTCGATCAAATCCCTCCGGGCCACCGTAGTAAGGATCAGGCACTTCTTTAAGGTCGTATTTCTGGCAAAAATCGCACATCAGTCGCACTTTATCTTTATACTTTCCAGCCGCATCCAGGGCAAGAATATTGCGATAATTTTCCAGGTCCATGGCTAGAATCAAATCAAAATTTTCAAAATCTTTCCTGGCAAATTGGCGGGCTTCGCCTAGCAATTCAATGTCTCGCTTTCTCGCCGCCAATGCCATCCGCCTGTCAGGGGGGCTGCCAATGTGATAGCTAGCAGTTCCGGCCGAATCGCAGGTGATACGATCGCTCAAACCAGCTTCTTTAATTAAGTGATTCATAATATTTTCTGCTGAGGGCGATCGGCAGATGTTTCCGAGGCAGACAAACAATAATTTATAAGACATTTAATTGATAATTAGTAATTGGTAATTTTTAATGGGAAAGAAGAAAGAAAATTTTTCCTTTCCCCTTTTTCCAAAATTTTCGTGCTTGATAGAAATCAATCAGTCATTAGCTATAGATTCCTTTTTAAACACAGATAGCTAACCACTAATGACTGATGACTCATGACTGATGACTCATGATTAACCGAAACCGGGGAGATTTAGTCCACCGGTGAGTTCTTCCATTTTCTCCCGCATCGTCATCGTGGACTTAGCGTAAGCATCCTGCATCGCCACCGTGACGAGTTCAGAAACCACATCAGCACCTTCACCGAGGGCATCCGGTGAGATTTCCACGCGGCGGGGTTCTTGGTTGCCGCTGAGAAAAACCTTGACCAAGCCGCCGCCGGCAGTTCCCTCAATTTCCATTACATCCAACTCTTCTTGGAGCTTTTTAGCTCCTTCTTGAACCTGCTGAGCTTTTTTGAAAGCTTCAGTCAGTTCTTTCATTTTTCCAAGGCCGAAGCCAAATCCTTGTCCTGATTTTGTCATAACTACTTTGTGATGGTGTGTGGGCTGGCAGTCTGCCGTTTCCGTATTACTTCAATGATGCCTTAGAAGGGAAACTCTCCCAGTATTCTAACTTCTGGCTCCAACAACAGCGACCACCGCTGCTCGACTTGCTGTTGAACGTGGCGGATCACTTGAAAAATATCATTGGCCGTTGCCGACCCGCAGTTAAGAATAAAATTAGCATGGCGCTGAGCCACTTGTGCGCCACCGATCTGATATCCCTTCAGTCCCGCTTGTTCGATGAACCAACCTGCCGTCTTGGGGCCGGGGTTGCGGAAGACTGAGCCACAGCTCGGTAAGTGGTAAGGTTGAGTTGTCCGCCGCTGACTGAAATGGTCATTAGTTTCTGCCATTACTTGCGATCGGTCGAATCCCGGCTGTAACTGGAAAGTCGCTTCCGTCACCAGCCGATCGCCCCCTTGCAGCACCGAAGTCCGGTAGCGGTACTCCAACTCTTGGGGAGTCAGAATTTCCACCTTACCACCAGGGGATAGGACGCGAGCGTTGACTAGAATATCAGCAGTACAGCCTCTGTGAGCGCCTGCATTCATCACCACAGCCCCTCCCACTGTACCCGGTATGCCGACTGCCCATTCTAGACCTTTCCAGCCCCGTTTAGCGGCCAACCAAGCGAGGCGGGGAATTGACTCTCCCGCCCCCGCTGTCACTTGACCTGTTTCTGCATTAAAATTCACCTGTTTCAGGTAGCGAGTGGCGACGACCAAACCGGACAAACCCCGATCGCTCACCAACAAATTAGAACCCGCACCCAGCAGAGTCACCGGCACTCCTTCATCGTGTGCCCAGGCAAAACTCGCTTGCAAAGCCTCCATACTGCGGGGAGCAACGTACCACTCAGCAGGGCCACCGACTCGGAAGGAAGTCAGGCCCGCCAGCGAAACTTGGGAATTAATCTTGCAATCAGTTCCCCGCAAAGAAATAGGAGAATACACTCGCCGATTGTCCTTAACAGAGGAGTCATTCGAGATAGTCACCATCTTGAAAATCCTTAAAAATACCTTCGCTCAAAGACGTGGTTGAAAATCCATTTAGCTAACTTATGTGGCCGCTTTGAGCGAGCCGCCCGACAGAAGTTTCGGCACAACGTGCAACGCCATAATGTCGATCGACTCTACTCAGTTGGCGAGCTAATCGGGGCGATCGGCTTGTTGATAAAAAGCCATAACCTCTGGAATAATCTGATTCAGATTACCAGCGCCCAAAAACAGAGCCAAATCCCCCGCTTGCAGATTTTGGGTTAAAAACTTAGTGACTGACTCCAGGGAAGGCGCAAACTCAACCTGTCGCCCTTCTTTAGCAATCAAATCAGCAACCTGCTGCCCGCTAATCTCTCCTAAATTTGGTTCCCCAGCACTATAAATATCGCAAGCCACAACCAAATCAGCATCCCCAAAAGATTGAGCAAATTGTGGCAAAAATGTCAGAGTCCGGCTGTAACGGTGGGGTTGAAAAATTGCAACCACTCTTCGGGATTTGGGATTTTTTTCGCTACCTTCGATACGCAAGCGAGCGGCCGCCAAGGTAACGCGAATTTCGCTAGGATGGTGGGCGTAGTCGTCCACAAACAGGATGTCATTGTGAAAACCCCGCACCTCAAAACGGCGGCGAGCTCCTTCAAAGCCAGCAATCGCTTTGGCAATCGCCGAAAACTCTAACCCCAACAATCGGCCCACTGCTACCGCAGCTAGTGCATTGCTGAGATTGTGTGTGCCCAGCAACTTCAACTCGATTTCCCCTAGGAAAGTTCCTCGCTCCCAAATCCGTGCCTTGGTGCTTTCTGCTCCGTACTCCACGCCCGAAACCGTGTAGTCAGCACCGCTGTCCGGCTGCAAGCTATAACTGACATGAGGCTGAAGGCAGTCTTTGACGATTTGGTCGTCAATGCAGCCCACCAAGGTTTGACAGTTTTGGGCAAACACCTTAAATGTGTCTATTACTTGGTCCAAAGTATCGTAATGGTCTGGATGATCCAGTTCTACATTCGTCACTATGCCAATTTTGGCAACCAGCTTGACGAGAGAACCGTCCGATTCATCAGCCTCGGCAACTAAGTAGGGGCCTTCTCCCAAACGGGCATTGCCTTCCCAAGCATTTACCTCGCCTCCTACTACGATCGTCGGGTCTAGGCCCGCAGCCATCAGCATGAAGCCGATTAAGCTGCTAGTAGTAGTTTTGCCGTGAGTCCCGGCTACCGCTATGCTTTGGTAATCTTGAATTAAGGCTGCCAACACATCCGATCGATGAAAAATCGGACAGCCTAAATCTAGAGCAGCTCGATATTCAGCATTTGCTGGGTGAATAGCCGTCGAACATACTACTTGAGGCAATCCCGGAATTGCTTGGGCGCTTGAACCGTTGCCGTTCAATTGGAGAGCTTTGGCTGTCGCAACAGAAGTCCCTACCGTACCCGCGACTGCCGAGGATACGGTTTTTTCCTGTTGCCCGCGGTCGGGACTGCTACCGTTGAGGGCCGTTTGAAATAGTTCAAAATTGCTGGCGTCTTGACTCCAAAAAATATGAGCTCCCATTCCTTGCAAGCGCTCGGTTATGTGACTCGATTTAATGTCGGAGCCGTACACAGGCAACTTGCGTTTAGCTAGAATGTAGGCTAGGGCTGACATCCCAATCCCACCAATGCCGATGAAATGAAATGGTCTACCGCTGAAATCAACAGAACTCGGCATCTTCGCTCCTCACACACCACACCACGCCAATAACACGCGATATCATATCAAGAATTGTTTTTTCAGGATACAGTTCGCTAGAGATTTTGTACAAAATTCTCTGCGCGTCCCTAGATTTGCGGGACTTGTAGAGATGTTTGTCTTGTATCCTATATGACTTAGTACCGAGTAGTTTTCCGGAACAGTCACAGCTCGAAAATAGCAGGTAACAGAAAACGCGGTCTGGGGTCTGGCCCAACAGACTAATTTTGGGTGCTTGCATACTCCTGCATTCTTTCTATTTCTATCCGCCTGCTGTGCTCGGATACGGTAGCAAAAGCCCCACAACCTTTCTACCAAGATTGAGGGTAAAACCCATAAGGATTTACAAACACTACCACGTATGACCAAATTTCGCTCCTTTTACAGTCATAAATCTACCTTTACTGTCATTTTCTCGCCCAAGTCAGAGATTGACACGAGCGGAGCTATAGTATATATTTTTACTATATTGTATATATAAGTTATGTAGTTAGTCGGAATAGTCGAATAGCCATTGAGCCAACCAAATCATGGGCTCGATCGAGAAGCCGATGAACCCTCTTGGCAGCCCTAAAAGTTTTTACCACTGCGCTAAAAAATATCTACTGTCAAAACTTTTTGACCCGCCAACCAACGAATGCTCAGGGGGTCGATCGCGCAATCAAAACAAGTTGGGATTAATATTGGCAAGGTTAATCACCGAGTCCCGGAAGCACTCCGACCCTCAGAACCGGGTTTTTGAACTCGGTTCTGAGGGTTTGAACGAATTAAGGGGGTTAACAAAATCGGTTTTAGCGTCCGGGACGATCGTCGAAACTAGGGTCGTCCAAGGGTTTGTCCCCAATGTGAAGCGAGGGTTTTCTAATAAACGAGCTTATGGTTAAAAGTGTATAAACATAAAATTGGCGCGATGTCTGTATTAATCCTGATTTTGGAGAAATATGGGGAAAATAGCGATTTTGGGGGGGACTTTCGATCCGGTTCACTGGGGTCACGTGTTGGTAGCCGAGACGGCTGCGAGTCAATTTGCTCTCGATCGAGTCATTTGGGTACCGGATCGCTCTCCTCCTCACAAGTGGCGCCCGGATTTGGCAAGTTTTGAGCAGCGGCGGGAAATGCTCGCTCTGGCGATCGCCGATCGCCCCGACTTCCTAATTTCGCCGCAGTCGGCAAATCCCTCCGACAGTTCTTTTGCGATCGACACCCTGCTGTATTTGCAAAAATTGTATCCAGGCGATCATCGCTGGTACTGGATTATTGGTAGTGACGCACTCATTACTCTCCCCAAATGGCACCGGTGCTGCGAAATTGCCGGGTTGTGCGACTGGTTGGTGGCCCCACGTCCGACTCAGGGAGATCGAGAGACTGCAGAAAGCGGGGAGGTTGGGGAACTGTCCGAGTGGGGAGATTGTCCTGGTGGAAAACCCCTCGCTTCCGCAGGGGACAGGATGCAGGTTCAGGCAAATGCTGTGGGCCGACGAGTTGCCGAACAAATGGCTCTTTTGGACGTGGAGATTCGCTGGGAGGTGCTGTCCATGCCTGCGATCGAGATTTCGTCGAGCCACATCCGCCGCTGCTGCGCCGAAAGGATCGACCTCCGGTACCTAGTCCCGGAAGTTGTCGGGACTTATATTGCAGCCCATCAGCTTTACCAGTAACCAGCGGCAGAAAGCCTAATGCCTTCGGCCTTGCAATTTCAGCCTTCTAGAAAAGTTCAAGCTTTTTTGATCGACACAAAAAGTTAGAAAGGATCGACCTTTGCGATATGATCTTGTCTCATAAGTCAATTCTTAAATTTTTTCAAAATTTAAGCCTGAGCTAGAGGCTGCCATCGTTAGGAGGTACAAGGTGATTAGAGTCGCGATCAATGGTTTTGGACGTATCGGGCGCAGTTTTGCGCGCTGCTGGCTGGGCAGAGAAAACAGCCAGCTAGAGTTGGTAGCTATTAATGACACTTCCGATCCCAGAAGTAATGCTCACTTGCTGAGATACGATTCCATGATGGGAACGTTGAAGAATGTGGACATCAGTGCGGATGAAAATTCCATTACTCTCAACGGCAAGACAGTTAAATGCGTGAGCGATCGCAACCCGCTAAACTTGCCTTGGAAAGATTGGGGTATTGATCTGATTATTGAATCGACCGGCGTCTTCGTTGACCAAGCTGGTGCATCGAAGCATATCACTGCCGGCGCTAAAAAAGTGCTAATTACCGCTCCCGGCAAGGGTTCTGAAGTTGGCACTTATGTGATGGGAGTCAACCACCACAACTACAAGCACAGTGACTACACAGTCATCAGCAATGCTAGCTGTACTACCAACTGTCTGGCTCCTGTACTGAAAGTGCTGCACGAAAATTTTGGCATCGTCAAAGGCATGATGACCACTACCCACAGCTATACTGGCGACCAGCGCTTGCTGGATGCCAGCCACCGCGACTTGCGGCGGGCGCGGGCTGCAGCAATGAATATTGTGCCGACTTCTACCGGAGCAGCCCAAGCTGTGGCTTTGGTGATTCCGGAATTGAAGGGCAAGTTAAACGGTATCGCCATGCGCGTGCCGACTCCGAATGTGTCGGTAGTTGATTTTGTGGCTCAGGTAGAGAAAAAGACTTTTACCGAGCAAGTAAATCAAGTGTTCAAAGAAGCTGCCTCTGGCTCCATGAAAGGGATTTTGGAGTACAACGATTTGCCTTTAGTTTCATGCGACTATCGCGGAAGTGATGCTTCTTCGATTCTGGATTCCAGCTTGACGCTGGTGATGGATGGCGACATGGTGAAGCTGTTGGCTTGGTACGACAATGAGTGGGGCTACAGTCAGCGGGTTGTGGACTTGGCTGAATTGGTCGCCGAACGTTGGGAAGCCTAGTATCCGAAGGCAGAAGGCTTTAGTCATTCGGCAGAAGGTAAAAAAGGCTAATATTTTGTACTTTTGAGTCGATTTCTAGCTGACTGGTTATTTCTGTTTTCGAGCGGTAGAGACTTTTGGCAGTCGCGATAGTTGGCGAGTACAAAATGAAAGATGGTAGGGGCATGGCAGTGCCGTGTCCCTACGATATCCTTATGCTGCTACTCCCAGCTATCGAAGTTTATGCAATAATACTTCGATCGGGCTTTCGGGTCTGCTGAATGATAAATTTGTTGTGTGTTTGTAGTAAGCGCTTAAAATTGCTGTGGTTAAGTTCTCGGAAAATCCCAAATATTAAAAAAATAAAAATTCCGACTATAAAAGTTAAAAACCTGAAAAAATAGCAACAGCTACGGTAGAGTTTTGGAAGCAAAATGTGGTATGAAAAAAGCGTTAATTAGTGGTATATCAGGTCAGGACGGAGCTTATTTAGCTAAACTGTTACTCGATCGAGGTTATGAAGTTTGCGGCACATCCAGGGACGCCCAAATGTCGAGTTTCGGAAACCTGGCCCGTTTGGGCATTCGAGACAGAGTAAAACTAGAATCCATGTCTCTCAACGATTTTCGTAGCGTTTTGCAAGTGCTTGCCAAAATAGAGCCAGATGAGGTGTACAATCTAGCAGGTCAAAGTTCCGTCGGTCTGTCTTTTGAACAGCCCGTAGAAACCCTCGAAAGCATTGCCACAGGCACATTGAATTTGTTAGAAGCAATTCGGTTTACAGGCGGAAAAATCAAACTTTACAACGCCAGTTCCAGCGAATGTTTTGGGGATACCCGAGGCAATCCAGCCGATGAAAATACGCCTTTTCGCCCCAGAAGTCCTTACGCAGTGGCGAAAGCAACGGCATTTTGGGAAGTAGCGAATTATCGGGAAGCTTACAATTTGTTTGCGTGTTCTGGTATTTTGTTCAATCACGAGTCGTCGCTGCGGCCGGAGAGGTTTGTTACCCAAAAAATAGTATCTGTGGTGTGCCGAATTGCTGCGGGTAGTTCGGAAAAACTGCATTTAGGTAATATTTCAGTGCAGCGGGACTGGGGTTGGGCGCCGGAATATGTGGAGGCTATGTATTTGATGTTACAGCAGGAAGAACCGGACGATTATGTAATTGCAACGGGTGTAAGTTATCCTTTGGAGGAGTTTGTGCAGACAGCGTTTGTTGCTGCAGGTTTGGATTGGCAGGAACATTTAGTAACCGATGCGAGTCTTTACAGACCGACGGAGATTGCAGTTGGGAGGGGAAATCCGGGTAAGGCGAAGCAAAAGTTAGGGTGGGAGGCGAAGTATAAGATGCCCGATGTGGTGCGGATGATGGTGGAAGCGAGGATGGTTTGAGGGAAAAGTATGGGGTGAAAATATGGAGGCATAATCTCCCACGGCTAATGAGTGGTATCATCCTAATCACCGTGATAAAAAAAATCGAGGCGAGTGGATAGCTTATACTAACAAAGGGGTGATTAGTCACGATCGCGATTATGACAAAATGAAGGAAGGTGTCGCTCCAAGCTCATCAAGCTTAGATTAAGTAATTGAGCGTATATTTGAAAGCTAGTTTGTAGAACCTCTGCGCTTTTATCCTGTGAGAATGAGGACATTAAAAGCTCAAGATTGGCAACCTAAGTATGAATTAAGACTGGAGTGTCTGAACGCAGTAACAGTGAAAATGCTTGTTGATTCTAGTCCTGAAGTCAGTTTATCACCAATAAATTATGGAGGGATTTAGGCTGTGCTAAAGCGATAGGATAAATTATATCAAACAATGCAAGTAGTTATATTAACTGGGGGTTTGGGGACAGTTCGTTTGGCTGCGGAGGGGCAAGTGATGGCTTACCGCCACGGCGGTTTCTTTGTCGCGATGGATACTTACTGGGAATATAAGTATTTGAACGAGCTGTGGAATAATGGAGAGATCCTTGGAAGATGTGGGAATGAGGGAGGTAGTAAGAAGGGGCGATCGGTCTATTTTTGGGGTTTGCTACATCAAGTTGCCAAATAAGAGAAATTAGATGGAGGTTAAAGTGCAATTAGAACAACTACATTCTACCCCGCCAGACACAGCAGGTCAAGTCTTAAAGCTACATTTGGGCTGCGGGCCCAGAGTTCTGAAAGGTTGGAGAAATATGGATTTAAATTACCAACCTTATCACCACCACTTGAAGCACTACACAGACAAGTATTATCCAGAAGAGATGCGGGGTGATAGCTCAGATTTCTTGGCTATGGATTTAAGAACCGGTCTCCCCTTTGCTGATAATTCGGTTGAGGTAATTTTCCACGAAGATTTTATTGAACATATCGATCAGAAATCTCAGGTCATTCTCTTAGCAGAAGCTTGGCGAGTGTTGAAAAAAGGAGGAGTACACCGAGTCAATACTCCCAATCTTATTTCATCAATGCGCGATTATTCAGACTTTACAAAAGGAATCAAAGGGGTATATATTGGTGAATGGGAAACTCACCAGCACTTAAATGTTTTAACTCCGTGTTTGCTACAAGAGTTGGCTTTAATGGTTGGTTATTCAAAAGTGCTATTCAATGGTAGAAATCAAAGTCTATCTCCTTTAGTTCCTCTTGAATACCGTCCCGATCCCAATGACAGACCTGAAAACGGAAATATTTTTGCCGACCTAGTGAAATAGTTATGAAGATATACATTTTACCTATTGACAGTCGATTTCAGCCTGGCTCTGCACGGATAGTCCATCCTGCTCATAACAGCGACTACGGTGTAGAGCAAGATTTTTTCCAATATCTTCACAGTAATCCTCACCTTGTCACAGACAATCCCAACGAAGCCGACTGGCATTATTTACCAGTTTATTGGACAAGATATTACATCAATCATCATTTTGAAAAAACTGATTTGTCTGATCTTCAACTATCAGTTAATCTTTCGATATTGTCTGACAGCAAAACATTTACAATCTGTCAATATGATGATGGGCCTTTGGTAAATTTAGGAGCAACAATAAATTTTCTATCCTCTCGCAGAACAGAAACGGGTGTAGATATTCCTTTACTTTGCTCATTGCATAGAATTCCTGAAGTTAAACCATCGAAAAAGTACCTAAGTACCTTTATTGGTCTTCTTCCCAATCACAGTATCCGACAAGAGATGTTTGATACCATCAAATATCGAAACGATCTGTGTATGGCTAGTGGCAGCACAGAATTATTTGTCGAGAAAACTCTAGAGTCTTATGTTGCACTCTGCCCTAGAGGATATGGGGGTAGCTCTTTTCGGTTTTTTGAAGCAATGCAACTGGGGGTAGCACCCTTAATGCTTAGTGATATCGACACAAGACCGTTTAAGGAGTTTATCAATTGGCACGAAATTAGTTTATTTACTAGCTCGGCAACCAATTTAAATAGTCTGCTAGATTCTTTAAATACATCTGAACTCTTAGAAATGGGTCAAAGAGCAGAAAAAATTTATCAAGAAAAGTTATGTTATCAGAAATGGTGCAAATATATTTTGGAATATTTGGCATCACTCAGAACCTATGCGGGAAGCACTAATATGGTTTCATTTTTAGATAAAATCGACCGACACGCAAAAGAGGCGGAAGCAGTGTGGGGACTAGCTTACCCATTATTTGGCAAAGCTATAGCCAATAAAAACCTAAAAATCGGGGTAGAAATAGGAGTGGCTTTTGGAGGTCATTCAGAATCTCTTCTGCAACATACATCTGTAGAAAAATTATATGGAGTAGACCCCTACCTTCACATGGAAGGTTACGAAGACCCAATGAATCTTCCTCAAGAAGAATTTGATGCCCTGTACAATTACATTCAGCAAAGATTTACTGTTTTCGGCGAAAGATACCAGCACATCCGCAAATTATCGAGAGAAGCTATTAATGAAATAGTTGGAGAGGTCGATTTTGTTTACATCGATGCCGATCATTCATACAAAGGTGTTTGGGACGATCTTTGCATTTGGTATCCTAAAGTTAAAATAGGCGGTATTATTGGCGGACACGATTACGAGCATCCTGCTTTTCCGGGGGTAAAACAAGCTATTGATGAGTTCTTCACACCGTTAAACTTCCAAGTTCACGCGGAAGGGGAAGGCGTTTGGTGGGTAGAAAAGCAATCGGTGAATATCAGTCAAGAAATTCCCGGTTGGCAGGAAAACGCCTACAATCTGTTTTGCACAATCGTTGAAAACAAAAAGTTAAATACAGGAACACCAACAGGACAAGCTTTCGATGTCGCCTACATTGACGAACTTTCCTATCAAGGTTTGTGGAACCAGCTATGCAACTGGTACGGCAAAGTTAAAAGCGGTGCTGTTATTGGCGGATGTGGCTACGACCGTGCAGATTTTCCCGGCATAAAGCAGGCTGTTGATGAGTTTTTTAGAAGATTTCAAAGTCAAGTTCATACCCCAGGAGAAAGTGTCTGGTGGGTAGAAAAGCAACCCACTAATATTAGCTTTTTTATCCCTGCTTACAACTGCGAAGAAACTATCGAAGAGTCCGTTGATTCGATATTAAATGGAAATTGTGAACAGGGGGATGAGTTAATTATTGTTAATGACTGCTCTACGGATAATACGGAAGGCATACTGGAAAAACTCAAAATTAAGTATCCATTTATCAATATTTTCCGTCACGAAACTAACAAAGGGGGCGGAGCAGCGAGAAATACTGCCGTCCAAAATGCCAGGCATCCTTTGCTGTTCTGCTTGGATTCAGATAATATTTTAGTTCCAGGAAGTATCCCAAAATTAAAAGAGTTTTTAGTGAATTCCGGTGCAGATGTAGCTGCATTCCAAGAAATTCATTTCTTTGAAGGATCCCAGGAAAATATTATTAATAAATGGATTTATCAAGACCAAATTACTTTAGCGGACTTTTTCTCGCGGCACGACGTGCCGGGAGCGAGCGGCAACTATCTGTTTACCAAAGAAAGCTGGCTGAGAGGGGGAGGTTATTCTGAATCTTCCGGGGCGCTAGACACTCACACATTTGGTTTCCGGCAGTTAGCGACGGGTTCTAAAATGTTGACGCTCCCGAATACTTATTATTGCCATCGGCAAGGCATTGAATCTTATTTGGTCAGATTTTCAAAAAGTAATAACTGGTCGTTAATTTTGACAGACATCATCGCTCCTTTTGCTCATCTGATTGCTGATGCAGATTGGCAATATATGTGCGGTGAAGGTAAAGATAATTGGTACGGAAATATAAATCAACGTCCTATTTCTTTAAGGACGGGAATAGAGAGTAAGCCCGCAGTAGAAGCACAGCCAGAAATAGTAGAGCCACAACCGATGATTATACCGTACTGGATTCAAGACCATATTAGTTCAACGAGTTCTCATCTGTTGCCGGGAGAAAGCCAAGTAGTTGCCCAATACATTAAATCAGGGGATATCGTTTTCGATTTGGGTGCTAATATCGGTGAATGGGCAAAAGAGGTTTTGACACGACACCAAGATGTAGCAGAAATGCACATTTTTGAACCTTTGGCTCATGTTCATAAAAATTTGGTAGATAGCTTAAGGGGAGAAAATAATGTAAAAATCCTAGCCCAAAATATGGCTGCGGGGAGTCGAGAAGAAATTAAGACTTTTTATCAGTACGACGATCATTCCACCTTGAGTACGTTTTATCGTAGTTGTTGGATGGAGAGTCAAGGTTGGATTCAGCCTCCCCAAAAGTGTACGGTTTTCACTACAACTGTTGATCGTTACTGTCAGCGTTTGGGTATCAAGCGGATTAATTTTCTAAAAATTGATGTTGAAGGCGCAGAATTAGATGTATTGTACGGTGCAAGCGATTTACTGAAATATGGCCAAATCGATTACATTCAATTTGAATACGGTACAACTTATCGCGAGGCCAATATCACTTTAAAAGAAGTGTGTGAGTATCTGCAAAAGTATCGGTACTCGATTTTTAAGATTTTGCCACAGGGCTTACAATACAGACCTAATTTTCAGCCCGAATATGAAGTTTTTGAATGGAGCAACTTCTTAGCAGTCAACGAGCGCTTCCGAGCTAATGTGTTGGGAGAACCTCCTAGACTTTTGGATGTACCGCAACTTTGCAACCAGCATTCAATTACTCCTAAAGGCATTATTCATGTAGGTGCTCATGAAGGTACGGAAGTGGGATATTACCAAGCAATTGGAGCGCAAAAGATACTCTTTGTAGAGGCTAATCCCGCTGTTTTTGAACGCTTGCAAGCTAATTTAGCTGGGTACCAGAACGCGCAAGCGGTGAATTGCGCGATTAGTGATCGCAACGGTACTATTAATTTGCACGTTACTTCTTACGATCAAAGCAGTTCAATTTTGCCGCTGAAGCATCATCAGGATATCTATCCCGATATCGTGGAAACACATCAAGTAACAGTGCCTTCAAAAACTCTGGATACGCTGCTGCAAGAATTGGACTTAAACCCGGCTGACTTTAATATCTTAAACATCGATATTCAAGGTGCAGAACTTTTGGCTTTGCAAGGAGCAACCAATTGGCTGCAATATGTAGATGCGATTAATACGGAAGTTAATTACCAAGAACTCTATGAAGGTTGCGCGCTCGTTCATGATTTAGATGAGTTTTTAGACAGGCACGGTTTCGAGCGGGTAGCTACCACAACTCCCCACCCATCTTGGGGCGATGGTTTTTATGTGAAAAAGCCGCTCGTTACTATGTCTATCCTTAGTAGGGCGCGGTTTGGCAATCAAATATTTTTGTATGCGATGCTTAAAATTCATGAACAACAGCAAAATATTCGGGTGGAGACGTCACAGTGGATCGGACAATATTTGTTCGGACACAGTGAGCCACCTATTTCTAAAAGGTTGCCTGTCGTTCATGATTCGGGATTGGGAATAATTAATGCAGAAGCACCTTTGGGCAATGTAGAATTTGGCGGCCCAACCTATCAGATACCCACTAAGTATTACGCGCCACACAAAGAGTTATTTCGATCGCTCTTCCAACCAATGCCAGAAGTAGAAGCGAAGGTAGCAGCAGCAGTCAGCAGCCTCCGACAACGCGGAAAAACTATTGTTGGCTTGCATTTGCGGCGCGGCGATTACTGGGGGCCTTATGCCGAATTTATGTTTATTGCTCCCAATAGTTGCTACAAAAAATGGTTGCAGGGGTTGTGGGAAACTTTGGAAGAGCCGGTACTGTTTATTGCCAGCGATGAACTTGAAGAGGTTGTAGATGATTTTGCCGATTATTACCCGGTAACTGTCAAAGATTTGGGTGTAGAAATGCCAGAGGCTCCTTTCTATCCAGACTTTTATATATTGAGCCAGTGCGATGTTTTGGCTATTTCAAACAGTACCTTTTCTGTGGCAGCATCAATGCTAAATGAACGGTGCAAGTTTTTCTTCCGCCCTCACTTGCCGTCGAAAAAATTAATTCCTTTCGATCCTTGGGATAGCGAACCGCTATACTGGCACGGATCGGGAACTTGGGAAGAAGATGAAAGCGGGTACGGTTTAGTGACAGCTAATCAATATTTAGAAAACGAATCAAATCCCCTGCAACTGAAAATTGCGGCTGTTGTGGATGTTGCACCGGCTTACCCTGAAGCTTTGGAATGGCTGCAGGCATTTAATATAGATTCGCCCGCGCTCGGTAAAGTAGATAAGAGTAAAATTTTGATGTCGGGTTGGGTTTTGGGCAAGAAGGATCGAGCTGTGGCAGTTGAGTTTATTTATAATGGCGAAACTGTCTGTACAACCCCCGTTGGCGGGTATCGATCGGATGTAGCCAGTGCTTTTCCAGGAGTACCCCTAGCAGCACGTAGCGCTTACAAAGCTCAGCTGGAAATTTCAGGGAAGCAGGGGGAATCTCAGGTGTTAATCCAAGCAGTTTTAGCCGATGAAACTCGCGTCAAGTTAGGACTGGTTCGATTGCAGGAAGTGGTATATCATTTCCCTCTCGGCAATCAGAAACAAAAGTACCGGATGAAATGGTTTTTTGCAATTAATGAAGCTAGTCCTGGTTTTGAAATTTATTCGCAAATGATTAAAGTAGCAGTTTATACTGCTCTACAAAATACTTCGCTAGAACCATATTGCATTTATGATGGCGCAGACAATGAATTAACAGATTGGCTGCAAAAGAATGGTGTTAAGATTATTTACTACAGAACACCTCATTATGAGAAACTGCAAACTCAATATCCTTGGTGTTCAACCGTAGCTTGCGGTGCATTTTTGAGAATTGAAATTCCCACAATTGTAGAAATTTACAATATCCCGGATGAGTATGTTTTTTATACTGACTGCGATGTCATGTTTTTTGGCGATGTGGTGGATTATTTGCAGGGTATAACCTGTGAATATTTTGCTGCCGCCCCCGAGCACGAACCCACCAACTGGGAATACTTAAATAGTGGTGTGCTGTACATGAATGTCAAAAATCTTCAAAAAATCCAGAAAGAATTTGACGATTTTATTGACGGAAACATGGATCAAATATTACAGCTAGCTTATGACCAAGGAGCCTATAACTTATTTTTCAAAGACAAGTGGGATAGGTTGGATATCCAGCTAAATTGGAAATCCTACTGGGATTTTAGTCCGGAAGCAAAAATTATCCATTTTCACGGGCCAAAACCCACTCAAGCAGAAGAGATCAGGAGTAAAACAGCACCTGCGAGTTCTCTGCTGTTTGGTAATGGTTTTTATTGGCTAAACACGGAAATTTGGCAATTCACTTACGAAAAAATTGAAGAGCTAGATGCAGGAATTTTGGTCAAAACAGCAGAAGACGAACAGTTCGATCATCAGGTAGAGGAGACTCGCGAAGAATTAGCGCAATCTCAGACAAAAATTCACCAAAATGCAGGGGGATTTGAGCAATTTACAACTAAACTGCAACAAGTTCAAGAAGAACTGCAACCAATTAAAGAAGAACTTGAACTCAGGCAGATTCAATACCACAAAACTCAGGAAGAACTCGAACAAACTAAGTCTCAGCTAATCGAAGTTAAGACTCAACTGCAAGAGATGGAGGGTGCTGCTGCTCCGTTAAATCAACTAGCAGAGTTGTATTTGGTTCAAGGAAAGTTAGAAGATGCGATCGCAGTTTGCGAGCAAGTATTAAAGATTAAACCCAAATTTGCTCCGGCGTACAAGACTTTGGGTAATGTCTTGCAAGCTCAGGGTAAACTGGATGAGGCAAAGAGTTGGTACATTCGCGCTCTGGAAGTTCAACCTGATTTTGCTCAAGCTTTAGCCAACCTGGGGACTATTCACGCACAGCAGCAACAGTGGCAAGAGGCGATCGCCTGTTACCAAAAGGCGATCGCGGTTCAACCGAATTTTGCTGGTGTTTACCGCAACTTGGCTAAGGTTTTTTCGCAAATTGGCAAGCCAGATGAAGCTGTCGAGTGTTGTTATGCAGCCGTGATTTTGGAACCCAAAACAACGGCAGAGGAATACTTTAACCTTGGCCATACTCTGTTACAGCAAGGTAAGCAGGAGCGGGCGATCTTGTGTTACCGCAGGGCGGTTTATTTAAACCCAAATTTTTCTGAGGCTCATGACAAGTTAGACGAACTGGTGGCGATGTGAGAGTACGATCGCTCTTACTCACTCAAACAATCATTAAACATTTCCATTGAACTCGAGCAAAGCCTATCTTAAATTAACGCCCAATTAGCTGATGTACTCGCAAATAATTGAATTTTAGCCAGCAATTATAGCAACCGCCTTGGCGGTTATGGCATAAACTGTAAGTAGTCCCAATTGCCGTGCGATCGCAAAACCCATCTTCAAACCCTACAGCTATGACCTCGGTCAGAAGGTAATCCAAGCCATCAAGCTTGATGGCTTGAAGATTAGTGGATCTTGTGTTCTATTCAGTATTAGTCGCAACACCCGACCGCTTATGGTTTTCGAGGCAAGCCGAAACTTGAGACTTTCAAGCCTTACTTGGGCGGGCCTCCCGGTAATGGTCATAAAATTACTGCAGGGGGAAAAAATTCGGGCGTTGCTGAGTTAGAGTATGAATAGGAGGGATAATTTATGCACTGCCCAGAATGTAAATCAACCCATATCCGTAAAAACGGCAAGAAGAAAGGAAAACAAAATCACATTTGTGTCCAATGTGGTCGTCAATTCATTAATCAGTATGAACCCCATCGAGGTTATAGCGAGAGCATCAAACGTGATTGCCTAAAAATGTACGTCAATGGTATGGGTTTACGGGCGATAGAACGAGTTAAGGGAGTTCATCATACCACGGTAATCAATTGGGTAAAACAAGTTGGAAAACTGTTACCAGATGTTTATGACCCTGAAGTGATTCCAGAAGTTGGTGAACTCGATGAATTACAAACTTATGTAAAAAAAAACAGACAAAATCTGGTTGTCGACAGCGGTTGACCACTTTCAACCAGGAATTTTAGGATGGGTATTAGGAGATCATAGTTCTAAGACGTTTGAATCGTTGTGGAACAGGGTAATACCATTTTTTTAAAGATGTGATAGACTTGTGTAAAAAGTAAAGGAGAGAATTACAATGTCTGGTCGTCCTCATATAAAGATTACTGAATCTGGAGAAAATTTGCGAGAAATACTCAAAAAACAAAAAAGAATCCTAGCTTATAATAAAGTCCAAATGCTTTATTTATTTCAGTCAAAACAAGTAGAAACTGTGCGGGAAGTATCCGCAGTTTTAGGTAAAAGTGAGGCAACGATTCATCGCTGGCTCTCCCAATATAGAAAGGGCGGTCTGGAAAATTTGTTAAAAAATAGGCAGGTTTTCGGTCGCCCAAAAAAGTTCTCAGTTGAAATAGCACCGACCTTGCAACAAGAGTTGAGAGATCCCGAAGGATTTAAGAGTTATAAAGAAGTTCATCTTTGGCTATTGTTGATTAAAGGAATAGCCAGTAGTTACCCGGCTGTATATTCTTTAGTTAGAGGGGAATTAAAAAGTAAATTAAAAATTCCAAGACCTCGCAGTATTTCTCAGAAATCTACGGCAATTAATGAATTTAAAAATAACTTGCAGCAACAGATAAAAGCTTTACTAGACAAAGCTTTACCTCAAGTAAACAAATATAAAAAAGTTACTTATTGGTGAGCGTGATGAAACGCGGCTAGGGCTGCATACAATAAAGTCGGCGCAAGCTGACGCTTTCAGGCGTAAAGCCCATGGGGAAGCATCAATGGAAATTTGAGTTTTTTTGGCTGTATGGGGCAGTATCAATCCCTACTGGAAAGAGTTTTTTTTCTGGGGGGGTGACAAAGAGGTCTAGGAGATAGACCGAATAAGGGTTGCAGCCCGCATACCTTGTTGATAAAAGCGAC